>NZ_JRZZ01000020.1:34923-77590 GCF_002865965.1 Erwinia sp. B116 | reverse complement strand
TACTGCAGCCGGTCGAGCGCCTCCCCGTAGCTTTTGTAAAACGCGCTGCCCCATCCCCTTTCCCGCCGGGAGGGAAATTTCTTCCCGTCCGCGTCGTCGTTAAAAATGGCGCCGCTGTCGTCAACCGTTGTGGTCTTTGGATCAAGCAGAAACTTCCTTTTTTCCGGGCTGGCAACCGGCCATTTTCTAAGCGATGAGGCACTAAATTGCCAGACTTCGCTACTCTGGTTTTTCAGGTTTGACCCCATCACCCCCGGAATAAAAATCACCGGGATCACTTTGTCCGGCGGCTTAAGGCAGACCGCCACGTGATTTTTTTCTTTCGGATGGAAAGGGATCTCGAAATAAACCTGCCCATTATCATCCCAGATCGGGCGATGATAAGAGCGGTTTTCATTGTCGTCCATGCGTTAACCTCCTGTTATTATTAGCCGCAAACGGTATCAGCTCTGACCCTGTGCACGATGGTGTGTAAATGCTTTTTCTCAGAGGTGACCGTTAAGTCGGTCGCAGAACCGGACAGTAAAAGCGACACATTGCTATCTCCCAGTCTCGCAGCGGTCTCGGGGAGGATCCCGGTGCTGGTCAACGATGCATAAATGAGAGTGCGGCCAGTAAAACTGCCGGGGCGGCGGGAAAGATCATTCTCAATGAGTGATGAAGGAAAAACCTTATAATTACCCGATAGTAAGAAGAAAAAATGCCAGGCAGATTTAACTGACTGGCATTAAGTTTGCGGTGGCCCTGTCGTTTTTACCGAGCGTTAATTACTTTTTCGCCAGCTCCGCCAGCCCGACCCAGGTTTGCACCACGGTGTCCGGGTTCAGCGACAGGCTGTCGATCCCCTCGTCCATCAGCCAGGCGGCGAAATCTTCATGGTCCGAAGGCCCCTGACCGCAGATGCCGACGTACTTGCCCTGCTTTTTCGCAGCTTTGATCGCCATCGACAGCAGCGCTTTAACCGCCTCATTGCGTTCGTCAAATAGCTCCGACACCACGCCGGAATCGCGGTCCAGTCCCAGCGTCAGCTGGGTCATGTCGTTTGAACCGATTGAGAAGCCGTCAAAGTATTCGAGGAACTGCTCTGCCAGCAGCGCGTTCGACGGGATTTCACACATCATAATCAGCTTAAGGCCGTTTTCGCCGCGCTTCAGTCCCTGACGCTCCAGCTCTTCCACCACCGCCTTCGCCTGCGCCACGGTGCGCACAAACGGCACCATCACCTCGACGTTGGTCAGCCCCATCTCATTGCGCACCCGCTTAACCGCGGCGCACTCCAGCGCAAAGCAGTCGCGGAAGCTGTCGGCCACGTAGCGGCCGGCGCCGCGAAAGCCGAGCATCGGGTTCTCTTCTTCCGGTTCGTAACGTTCGCCGCCCACCAGGTTGGCATACTCGTTCGACTTGAAGTCCGACAGGCGCACGATAACCCGCTTAGGCGCAAAGGCCGCACCCAGGGTGGCAATCCCCTCGGTCAGACGGCCGATGTAGAACTCCACCGGATCGTCAAAGCCCTTCATCATCTCGCGGATCTGCTGCTGCAGCTCCGGCGTCTGGCGGTCAAATTCCAGCAGCGCCTTCGGATGCACGCCGATCATGCGGTTGATAATAAACTCCAGACGCGCCAGCCCCACGCCTTCGTTCGGCAGGCAGGCAAAGTCGAAGGCGCGGTCCGGGTTGCCGACGTTCATCATGATCTTCAGCGGCAGCTCCGGCATCTCATCCACCTGCGAGCTCTTCACCTCGAAGTCCAGCAGCTGGTCGTACACAAAGCCGGTATCGCCCTCGGCACAGGAGACGGTCACCTGGTGGCCTTCGTGCAGACGTTCGGTGGCATCGCCGCAGCCGACCACCGCCGGGATGCCCAGCTCACGGGCGATAATCGCCGCGTGACAGGTACGCCCGCCGCGGTTGGTGACGATGGCGGAGGCTTTCTTCATGATCGGTTCCCAGTCCGGGTCGGTCATGTCGGTCACCAGCACGTCACCTTTTTCAATCCGGTTCATCTCGCTGATGTCGTGGATCACCTTGACCGGGCCGGCACCGATGCGGTGGCCGATCGCCCGCCCTTCCACCACCACTTTACCCTGGCCCTGTAGGATATAGCGCTCCATCACCTGGCCGTTAGAACGCACGGTTTCCGGGCGCGCCTGGACGATAAACAGCTTGCCGGTGTGGCCATCTTTGGCCCACTCAATGTCCATCGGCCGCTGGTAGTGCTGCTCAATCTGTACCGCCTGGGCGGCCAGTTCCTGCACCTCAGCGTCGGTCAGGCTGAAGCGGTCGCGCTGCTCCGCCGGCACCTCTTCGATATCCACCTGCTTGCCGTGCTCTTTCGAGCCGGCGTAAACCATGCGGATCTTTTTGGAGCCCATATTGCGGCGTACGATCGCCGGACGGCCGGCGGCCAGCGTGGGCTTGTGCACGTAAAATTCATCGGGGTTGACCGCCCCCTGCACCACCATCTCACCCAGGCCCCAGGCCGAGGTGATAAACACCACCTGGTCGAACCCGGACTCGGTATCAATGGTAAACATCACCCCGGACGAGGCAAGGTCGGAGCGCACCATACGCTGCACCCCGGCGGAGAGCGCCACCCCGCGATGGTCATAGCCCTGGTGCACCCGATACGAGATGGCGCGATCGTTAAACAGCGAGGCGAACACGTGTTTGATCGCCACCAGCACCGCGTCGTAGCCCTGTACGTTAAGGAACGTCTCCTGCTGCCCGGCGAAGGAAGCGTCAGGCATATCTTCCGCGGTGGCGGACGAACGCACGGCAAACGAGGCCTCGGCGTCGTCGGCTGACAGGCGGTTATAAGCATCATGTACCGCCTGTTCGAGTTCAGGCTGGAACGGGGTATCCACGATCCACTGACGGATCTGTTTACCCGCGCGCCCCAGCTCGTCAACATCGTCAATATTGGTCTGGTCCAGCAGTTCATAGATACGCTGGTTGACGCCGCTTTGATCGAGGAACAGGTTAAACGCCTCTGCGGTGGTCGCGAAGCCGTCAGGCACCGACACCCCCAGAGAAGAGAGGTTAGTAATCATCTCACCCAGAGAGGCGTTTTTGCCTCCCACCCGATCAACATCGTTCATGCCAAGTTGGTTGTACCAAAGCACGAGCGGCAATTCGCCTTTATTGGACATTGAAGCAATCCTTGTAATTAATTGGGAACATGAAGGACATCGTATTGCTTTATGAGACTGGCACACTTGTTGCCTTGAGATAAAGTGTTGAATCGTTCAAGCAAGCAGGGTTTTTTATTTTCCAGATTTTTCGCGTCTATTCTCAGGCGTTGCGCAACACAACAAGCATGATATACCCATCAATTTCAACAAGTTAAAATAATTAACACTTTTTATACAAGTTTATTTTGCGCAACAGGTAACGATTCCAAAACAGAATGCTTTTGATTTTTACCGCGAAAAAATGGCATACCACCGCGAGCATCAAAATTAAAGATGAGGTATAAAGGCCAGGGACTCAGCATATAAAAACAAAACATTCATGCCAATTTATTTTGAATTTTTTATTTCATATCATCCGTGCAATCATCATTTGCATTGCGGCTATCGATTAAATTAGTCTGCAGGTAACCCGACCAATGGAGATAAAATGGACGTGAACGCGGAACGCAGTGTTTTTTATATCTCGGACGGCACGGCGCTGACCGCCGAAGTGCTGGGCCATGCGGTGCTGTCGCAGTTTCCGTTGACCACCCAGACCCTGACGCTGCCCTTTGTTCAGACCGTGCAGCGTGCCCAGGCGGTAAAGGCGCAGATCAACGCCATCTGTCAGCAAACCGGCGTGCGTCCGCTGGTGTTTATCTCTATCGTTACCCCGGAGATCCGTGAAATCATCCTGCAGAGCGACGCCTTCTGTCAGGACATCGTGCAGTCACTGGTCGCGCCGCTGCAGCAGGAGCTGGGCATTGCCCCCGCACCGGTGGCCAACCGCACCCACGGCCTGACCGCCAGCAACCTCGGCAAATATGATGCGCGCATTGCCGCCATTGATTACACCCTCGCGCACGACGACGGCATCTCGCTGCGCGGGCTGGAAGATGCCCAGCTGATTCTGCTCGGCGTGTCGCGCTGCGGCAAAACCCCCACCAGCCTCTACCTGGCGATGCAGTTTGGCATCCGCGCCGCCAACTATCCGTTTATCGCCGACGATATGGATAACCTCAGGCTGCCGGCGGCGCTGAAACCCTTCCACAACAAGCTGTTCGGCCTGAGCATCGACCCGGAACGGCTGTCGGCGATCCGCCAGGAGCGGGCGGAAAACAGCCGTTATGCATCACTGCGCCAGTGCCGCATGGAGGTCGGAGAGGTCGAGGCGCTGTTCCGCACCCACCAGATCCGCTACCTCAACAGCACCAATTTTTCCGTGGAAGAGATCGCCACCAAAATCCTCGACATTATGGGTCTGGCAAGGCGCATGTTCTGAATCAGCACCAGGGAGCCCATTATCCCTGGTTGTCTTCCGGTTGAAATCATCAGGCTTTGCTTTAATGTAGCGATCAATCCTTCCCGGTACTCCTGCCGTTGTGAAGAAAAAATTTTCGAGAAAACTGATGAATAAAACCGATGAACTGCGTACCGCGCGCATCGACAGCCTGATTACGCCTGCGGCCCTGCAGGCCAGCCTGCCGATTACCGCCGGGATTGCCGATAATGTGACCGCGTCACGCAAGCGGATTGCCCGCATCCTCAGCGGCGAAGACCCGCGCCTGCTGGTGGTGATTGGCCCCTGTTCACTGCATGACCCGAAAGCCGCGCTGGAGTATGCTGAGCGGCTGGCCGTGCTGCGCGAACAGCATCGCGACCGCCTGGAGATCGTGATGCGCGCCTATTTTGAAAAGCCGCGTACCGTGGTGGGCTGGAAGGGTCTGATTTCCGACCCGGACCTCGACGGCAGCTACCGGTTGAACCACGGCCTGCACCTGGCGCGCAAGCTGCTGCTGGACATCAACGCGCTGGGGATGCCCACCGCCACGGAATTTCTCGACATGGTGATCGGCCAGTTTATTGCCGACCTGATCAGCTGGGGAGCTATCGGTGCACGTACCACCGAGAGCCAGATCCACCGGGAAATGGCCTCCGCGCTCTCCTGCCCGGTCGGCTTTAAAAACGGCACCGACGGCAATACGCAGATCGCCATCGACGCCATTCGCGCCGCCCGGGTCAGCCATATGTTCCTGTCGCCGGATAAACAGGGGCAGATGACCATCTACCAGACCAGCGGCAACCCGTCCGGCCACGTGATCCTGCGCGGCGGCAAACAGCCTAACTATCACCCGGAAGATATCGCCGCCGCCGCGGCCAGCCTGCAGGCCTGCCATCTGCCGCCGCAGCTGGTTATCGACCTCAGCCACGGCAACAGCCTGAAGCAGCACCGGTTGCAGAAGGAAGTCGCCGCCTCAATGGCCGATCAAATCCGCCGCGGCACCACGGCGATTGCCGGCGTGATGATCGAAAGCTTCCTGCAGGAAGGCACGCAGAAGGTGCTGCCGGGCACGCCGCTGGTTTATGGCCAGTCGATCACCGACGCCTGCCTCGGCTGGGATGACAGCGAGGCGGTGCTGCAGCAGTTAGCCGACGCGGTCGACAGCCGCTTCTGATTCACCGTTCGCTTCTGCGACTTACGGCTGGCCCGGTTACGGTCAGCCGTCACTCTTCTTGCTTCTCCCCCTTCCCGACGCTTAATTTTACTTGCGCGGCGCGCACAATTATTGATAATGATTATCATTCTGATAATGAATGTTTTTAATAATTATTCTGAGGACGCCAGCAATGCACGACATTTACCACCGTTACAGCGAACTGAAAGCCGAGCACCCGAGAAAATATGCCCGCGACCTGGCCGCGTTAATCGGCATCAGCGAAGCCGAACTGACCGCCGCCCGCGTCGGGCATCAGGCCACCGCGCTGCGTCCCGCCATGCGCGAACTGCTGCACGCGCTGGAAAAAGTGGGTGACACCAAATGCATCACCCGCAACGAATACGCGGTGCACGAGCAGTCGGGCACCTTCAGCAATATCCACATCAATGAACACGCCGGCATCGTGCTGAACCCGCGCGCGCTCGACCTGCGCGTCTTCGTTGGCCAGTGGGCCAGCGTGTTCCACCTGCAGGAGATGACCGGCCACGGCGAGCGTCAGAGTATCCAGTTTTTTGACCACCAGGGCGACGCGGTGCTCAAGGTCTATGCCACCGGACAGACCGATACCGCCGCCTGGCAGCAGCTGGTTGACGACTACCGCGACGCCTCCCCGGCCACCCTGAGCGTCAAACCCGCCGTCGCGACGCCTTTCGCTGATGCGTTCGACGGCGCGGCGCTGGAGAACGAATGGCGGGCGATGACCGACGTCCACCAGTTCTTCCGCCTGCTGAAGAAGCACAACGTTTCGCGCCAGCAGGCGTTTAAGGCGGTAAGCCGCGACCTGGCGCAGCCGGTCAGCAACGGCGCGCTGGCCGCGCTGCTGGAGATCGCCCGTGACGAAGGCAACGAGATCATGATCTTCGTCGGTAACCGGGGTTGCGTGCAGATTTTCACCGGCGCGGTGGAGAAGGTCACGCCGATGCACAACTGGCTGAACATCTTTAACAGCACCTTTACCCTGCACCTGCAGGAAGAACTGATTGCCGAAAGCTGGATCACCCGTAAACCGACCGCCGACGGCATCGTCACCAGCCTTGAACTGTTTGCCGCCGACGGTACCCAGATCGCTCAGCTGTACGGCCAGCGCAGCGAGGGTCAGCCTGAACAGGCGCAGTGGCGTGAACAGTTAACCCGCATCAGCACTGAGAAAACCCCCGCATGAAAGGCTGGTTAACCGCACTTTGTTTCCTGCCCCTGACCTTCTCCGCGCTGGCGGCGGAGCGCGTGATCAGCATCGGTGGCGACGTTACGCAGATTATCTACGCGCTGGACGCGCAGCAGCAGCTGATCGCGCGCGACAGCACCAGCCTGCACCCGGCGGTGGTGAAAAAGCTGCCGGACGTTGGCTACATGCGTCAGCTGAACGCCGAAGGCATCCTGGCGCTGAAGCCAACGCTGGTGCTGGCCAGCGAGCTGGCGAAACCAGCGCTGGCGCTGCAGCAGGTGGCGCAGAACGGCGTCAGGGTGATCGATATCACCGGTAAGCCGGCGATTTCCGCCATCAATGAGAAAGTGGCGGCGGTGGCGGCGGCCCTGCACCGTGAGGAGGCCGGTAAGGCGCTGCAGGAGAAGATCAGTAAAGAGCTGGCCAGCGTGCCGAAAACCGCGCTGCCGGTAAAAGTGCTGTTTATCCTCGCCCACCAGGGCATGGGCACCATGGCGGCAGGCCAGGGTACCTCCGCCGACGCGGCGATTCAGGCCGCCGGCCTGCAGAACGCCATGTCCGCCGTGCATCGCTATCAGCCGCTCTCCCAGGAAGGGGTGGTGGCCAGCGCGCCGCAGCTGATCGTGATAACCGAAGACGGGCTGAAAACCCTTGGCGGCACTGACAATCTGTGGAAGCTGCCGGGCATGACGCTGACCCCGGCCGGGAAAACGAAACAGGTGCTGGTGCTGGATGATATGGCGCTGCTCGGCTTTGGTATTGATACCCCGGCGGCGATCCTCAAGCTGCGCAAAACGGCGGAAGCGCTGCCGTGATGTCGACGCGCGCGCTGCGCTGGCTGAGCGTGCTGCTGCTGCTGCTGCTGGTGCTGACCGTCAGCGCGGCCAACATCGGCGCGATGCGGCTGTCGCTGCCGATGCTGTGGCACGCCGGCACCGACAGCAGCCTGTGGCAGGTGTGGTACACCATCCGTCTGCCACGCGTGCTGCTGGCGGTGCTGGTGGGCGGCGCGCTGGCGCTTTCCGGCTGCGTGATGCAGGGCCTGTTCCGCAACCCGCTGGCCGACCCCGGCCTGCTGGGGATCAGCAGCGGAGCCGCGCTGGCGGTAGCCTGCTCGATCGTGCTGTCGCTGACCCTGCCGGGCGTGCTGGCGCTCTACGTACCGCTGCTGGCCGCCTTTATCGGCAGCCTGGCAGTCACCGCCGTGATCTTTATGCTCAGCCGTCAGGGGGCCAGCGGCCTCAGCCGCCTGCTGCTGGTCGGCATCGCCATCAACGCGCTGTGCGCGGCCTCGGTCGGCGTACTGTCATGGCTGAGCACCGATCAGCAGCTGCGCCAGCTGTCGCTGTGGGGCATGGGCAGCCTGAGTTCGGCGCAGTGGCCGACCGTGCTGGTCTGCGCCTCGATCGTGATCCCCTGCATGCTGCTGGTACAGAGGCTGGCGCAGCGGCTGAACCTGCTGCAGCTCGGCGAGGAAGAGGCGCACTACCTGGGCGTGGACGTGCCGCGCACCCAGCGCGCGCTGCTGGTGCTGAGCGCGCTGCTGGTGGCGTCGGCGGTAGCGGTCAGCGGGGTGATCGGCTTTATCGGTCTGGTGGTCCCGCACCTGATGCGTTTCTGGCTGGGTGGCGACCACCGCTGGCTGCTGCCCTCGTCGCTGCTCAGCGGCGCGATGCTGCTGCTGCTGGCCGATACGCTGGCGCGTACGGTGGTCACCCCGGCCGAAATGCCGGTCGGGCTGCTGACCAGCCTGATCGGCGGCCCGTGGTTCCTGTGGCTGATCCTGCGGCGTCGCGGAGGTGTCAATGGCTGAGGTACTGCGCGCCAGCGGCCTGAGCTATCAGCTTGGCCAGCGCTGGCTAATCGAGGATATTACCCTGTCACTTCACCCAGGCGAACTGGTGTCGCTGATTGGGCCAAACGGCGCGGGCAAATCGACGCTGCTGCGGCTGCTGACCGGCTTTCTTACCCCGCAGCGCGGCGGCTGTCAGCTGAACGGCCAGCCGCTGGCCGCCTGGTCACCGGCGAGGCTGTCGCAGCAGCGGGCGGTGATGCGCCAGCAGAGCAGCATGGCCTTTCCGCTCAGCGTTGAGCAGGTGGTGGCGATGGGCCGCGCCCCGTGGCCGGGCAAAGACGTGAACGGCGTGGTGGAACAGGTGATGGCGCTGACCGGCTGCGAGAACCTCGCACAGCGCGACTACCTGCAGCTGTCGGGCGGCGAGCAGCAGCGGGTGCAGCTGGCCCGCGCGCTGGCGCAGCTGTGGCAGCAGGATGGCCCGCGCGGCTGGCTGTTCCTTGATGAACCGACCTCGGCGCTGGATCTCTACCACCAGCAGCACCTGCTGCGCCTGCTGTCCCGGCTCACGCAGCAGCACGCGTTAAGCGTCTGCTGCGTATTGCACGATCTGAACCTCGCGTCACTGTGGTCCGATCGGGTGATGCTGCTGGCGCAGGGCCGGCTGGTAGCGGAAGGCACCCCGGCCGGGGTGCTGGACGAAGCGACGCTGGCCCGCTGGTATCACGCCGACGTGATGGTGCACCCGCACCAGACTGAAGGCGTACCGCAGGTGGCGCTGCGCCGCTAGCTGGAGCAGCTGACCTCCAGCGTTTTGCCCCACTCCGGCGGGCGGCGCGACAGATCGTCATACTCTGGCACGTCTGTAAACGGCTGCAACAGCGCCTGATGCAGCCGTGCCAGCTCTCCCACCTCGTCCTGCTCCGCCTGCTCAATCGCCTGCTGTGCCAGGTAATTGCGCAGAATGCGTGTCGGGTTGACCTGCTTCATCGCCTGCTGGCGCTGCGCGTCGCTGACCTCCTCCTGCAGCAGCCGCTGGCGGTAGACGTTATACCAGCCGTCGAACGCCTCACGGTCGATAAACTCGTCGCGCAGCGGTGACGCCGACTGCTGCGCCTCGGTGTCGCTGAGCAGGCGGAAAGTACGCGTATAGTCGCTGCCTTCACGGGTCATCAGCGACAGCAGGCCGGTGAGAATATCGTTGTCATGCTTATCGGCGGTGAACAGCCCCAGCTTCGCGCGCATCCTCTCGCCCCACGCCTGCATCAGCGTGGTTTCATAGTGGGCCAGCGCCTGTTTCAGCTGGTCGGTGCTCAGCAGGCCGGAGAGCGCATGCGCCAGCCGGTTGAGGTTCCACAGCCCGATCATCGGCTGGTTTTCAAAGCTGTAGCGCCCCTGGTGATCGGAGTGGTTGCAGATAAACTGCGGCTGGTAATCGTCGAGGAAGCCGTAAGGGCCGTAGTCCAGCGTCAGGCCGAGAATCGACATATTGTCGGTGTTCATCACGCCGTGGGCAAAGCCGACGCTCTGCCAGCCGGCGATCAGCCGTGCGGTACGTTGCACCACGTCGGTGAACCACAGCAGATACTTATCCGCCTCCTGCTGCAGTTCAGGCCAGTGGTGGCGAATAGCGTAATCCGCCAGCTGCTGCACCTGCTCCTGCTGCCCCAGGTAGTAGAAATGCTCAAAGTGGCCAAAGCGCAGATGGCTCTCCGCCACCCGCAGCAGCATCGCGCCGCGCTCGGTGGTTTCGCGATACACCGGTTCATCGCTGGTGACCACGCTCAGCGCGCGGGAGGTGGGAATGCCGAGGGCGTGCATCGCTTCCGAAGCCAGAAACTCGCGCAGCGTGGAGCGCAGCACCGCCCTGCCGTCGCCCATTCGCGAATAAGGGGTCAGCCCGACGCCCTTCAGGTGCCAGTCGAACTTGCGGCCGTCGTCCAGCCGCTGCTCCCCCAGCAGCAGGCCGCGCCCGTCACCCAGCTGCCCGGCCCACACGCCAAACTGATGGCCGCTGTAGACCTGGGCCAGCGGCTGCATGCCGGGCAACAGCCGCTCTCCGCTCAGCACCGCATCGGCCCCGGCGCTGAACAGCGAGGTGATCTGCAGCTCCTGCGCCAGCGGCGCGCTGTGGTACAGCAGTCGGGCATTTTTCAGCGGCGTGGGTGCCAGCGGCCGGTAAAAGCCCTGCAGTTCATCGTGCCAGGTATTATCAAAGTGCATAACGCCTCCATCAGGACGGCCGGGCAGACTTAACTCAACGCCGCGGCAGGAGGGACAGTGTAAAGCGCCAGGGGCCGGGTAAATACGGACAATAATCAGGGTTATTGACGTTACGGGCTACCCCAGCCACGGCGGTGGGGTCAGCAACTGGTCAAGGCACTCCACCGGAACCGCCGGAAACAGCGCGCTCTCAATGCCGCCAAGCGGCAGATGACGTATCTTTTGCAGGTCGCTGAGATCGTCAGCGCCGGCCAGCACCAGCAGGCCGCAGTAAGGGGTAATCTGCTCAACGATCACCCCTGCCAGCGCGCTGAATGACGCGCGCTTCATCATCCGCTGCATCAGCGCCCGATCCAGCGTGATGCGTTCAAACAGGCTGTCAAACACCGCTTTCGAACTCAAGTTTCCTGCGCCGTAGTGGCTGAGCGCCAGTGAAAAATGGTCGCTCAGCGCCCGCAGCCGCGGATTGTCTGCGCCTTCATGCAGGCCGGGGAAACTCTCCGCAATATCCAGCTGCAGCCCTGCCAGCAGGCTCATTTTTTTCAGCAGAAAGTCACTCTCAAGCAGCGTATCAGCCAGCAGTCCGTCGACGCTAATTGAAACCTTAATATTATTTATGCTAAAGAAACGCGCACCGCTTTCAATCAGGTTAATTTGACTCTGCAGCAGTAAAATGCGCTGTGATATATCCAGCTGCGGCGTCAGCATCGCCTGCGGAATGGCCACGTTGCTCTGCGGGTGACAGAAATTCACCCGTAATTCGGTACAAAGTAACCGCCCCTCCGGGCTGTACACCGGATAAAACTGGGGGTGGGTGCGATACTCCGTTTCCAGATGGATGTTCATTGATTTTTGCCATTATTCCGCGAGGGTAACCACAGCCTTACCGGTGTCGATTTGACCACCCCACCGCGCCAGCGCAGGCTTCAGGCCCGTTCAGACACCCTGTTAATCAGCTTACGCTGGTCTCTACTGGTCAGACTACCACAGATTTTCTGCTAAAAACGCTGAATAAAAATCCATATACAGAGCGGGTAAATAATCCTTTTCTCGGATTAATGTGATTTTCACTGAAATATGAGTTAAGTAAGAAAAATTAACATCCTTATGAAGAGATCGGACCACCTGGCGAATAAATCTCATAAATTTCTGAATAAGTGCTGTTAAATCAAATGCTGTTTAAAACAGCATTCTGTCACTTTTTTCAGCGGCAGAGCGATCAGATACGTCTCGCCTGCCAGAATACTTTACGCCAGTAAACGTTATCGAGCGATGAACGCACCACGCCGCGGCTGGTCGAAGCATGAATAAAATAGTTATCGGTGTCGTAAATGCCCACGTGCAACCCATTTTCACCGCTGCCGGTTTTGAAAAACACCAGATCGCCGGGCAACAGATCGGACTTATCAATGCGCGTGCCGACGTCGGTTTGCGCCTCGGTGCTGCGCGGCAGCTGCAGATCGAAACGATCGCGAAAGGTCAGCAGCACAAAGCCGGAACAGTCGATACCGCGCCGCGTCATGCCGCCATAGCGATACGGCGTGCCGTGCCACTGGGCAAGCTGATCGTTCAGCTGGGCGATGACCATTATACGATCGGCCAACTGGCTTTTCGGTGCGGGAGCACGGCTGCTACAGCCTGCCAGAAGAATAACCATCAGTAACAGCCAGTAACGCATAAACGCTCCCTAAAAGAATTCATCACCGCTGTCTGTGCCACGCCGCGGAGGTAAAACGGGCCGGACGGTCAGCCCCCGGTGGTTAAAAAAATACGATCGTCAACCTGCAGTTCGCGGAACGCGACCTGATATAACGCCGTCAGGTTGTCGCAGGTGAGTATTTCACGCGCTGCGCCGACCAGCGCGGGCTGACCCGGACGCATCAGCCAGACGCTGCTGGCCTGCTGCAGGCTGTGGTTAAGGTCATGGCTGCTCATCACCACGCTAATACCGCTGGCGATAACGCGGCTCAGCAGACCATCGAAGGCGTGCTGCTGGGCGATATCCAGACCGGTCAGCGGCTCATCCAGCAGCAGCAGCGCGCCGTCGGGCTGACTGACCTGCAGCAGCACCGCCGCCAGCCGCACCCGTTGCCACTCACCGCCGGACAGCTGCCCGAGCGGGCGCTGCAGCTTGTCATCCAGCCGCAGCGCTGCGCTCAGCTCGCGCAGCGAAAACGCGTCAGCCTGAGCGCCAGGGCCATGATGCATCGACAGATAGTGCCATACCGGCATCTGCGCGGGGGCCAGCTGCTGCTGCGGCAGATACGCCCGCCGGCGCGCCAGCGCGCTGCCCGACCAGTCGCCCAGCGGTCGCCCGCACAGCCGGATGTCACCGCGGGCCGGCTGCAACCCGGACAGCGCGGCCAGCAGCGAACTCTTCCCGGCGCCGTTCGGCCCGACCAGATGGATAAGCTCGCCGGCCCCGACCCGGGCGCTGAACGGAAACAGCCGCCGCTCGATGGCCGCCCTGTCGATCTCCAGCAGCACTTACTCTGCCAACGCCTGCTGCACGGCGGTGACGATCTGCGCGTCGTCAGGGGTCATATCCGGCGAGAAACGAGCCAGTACCTTACCGTCACGGCCGATCAGAAACTTCTCGAAATTCCACAGAATATCACCAGGCGCTTCTGGCGCACGCCCTTTGCTGGTCATGCGCTCCAGGAAACCACTGCCCTCGGGTGCCAGCGCCTGCGGTTGAGCCGCCACCAGCTGCGCATACAGCGGATGGCGCTGTTCACCGTTAACCTCAATTTTGCTGAACATCGGGAAGGTCACGCCGTAGGTGGTGCTGCAAAAGGTTTTGATCTCTTCATCACTGCCCGGCTCCTGGCCGAGGAAGGCGTTGCAGGGGAAGCCGAGCACGCTGAAGCCCTGCGCGTGCCACGCCTTATGCAGCGCTTCCAGCTGCTCGTACTGCGGCGTCAGGCCGCACTTAGAGGCCACGTTCACCACCAGCAGCACCTCACCCTGCCACTGCGCCAGCGTGGTAGCTTCCCCATCCAGAGTGGTCAGTTGCGTATCATAAATCGTCATCATCTTTTCCTGTTTCAGCGAGAACATCGTTGAGGGTAACCGTTTAACGGTTGTTCAATAATAACCAGATAAATACCGGCGCGCCCAGCGTGGCGGTCACCACGCCGACCGGCAGCTCGGCGGCGGTCAGCGCCACGCGGGCAATCACGTCGGCCAGCAGCAGCACGCCCGCCCCGGCCAGCGCGCAGGCCGGTAACAGCGTACGGTGATCGCTCAGCCCGTTGAGGCGCAAAATATGCGGAATAACCAGCCCGATAAAGCCGATCGCCCCGGCCAGCGCCACGCTAACCCCGACCAGCCAGCCGATAGCCGCAACCAGCAGGTTGCGCCACAGCAGCAGCGGCAGGCCCAGCTGTTGCGCGGAAACCTCCCCCAGCGCCAGCAGATTGAGCACCCGGCTGCGGCTGCACAGCCACACCAGCACCGGCAGCAGCGCCAGCATCAGCCAGCGGTAGCGCCAGTCAACGCCGCTGAACCCACCCATTATCCAGTACATTAACTGGCGCAGGTCGAGGCTGCTGCTGAAGTAGACTGCCCAGGTCATCACCGCGCTGCAGATAATCCCCAGCGCCACGCCCGCCAGCAGCAGTTTAGCGGACGAAAGGTGGCGGCGGGCAAAACGCAGCAGCAGCAGCGTTACCAGCAGCGCGCCGGCGATAGCGCAGACGCTCATCAGCCACGGGTTGTCCGTGCCAAAGAAAATACAGGCCACCAGGCCAACGCCCGCCCCGGCGGAGACGCCAAGCAACCCCGGCTCTGCCAGCGGGTTGCTGAACAGCGCCTGCATGACGGCCCCGGCCACCGCCAGCGACGCCCCCACCAGCAGCACCGCCAGCGTGCGCGGCAGGCGCAGCTGCCAGACAAACAGCCGCGCGTCGTCGCCGAGCCACGCATCGGGCAGGATCCAGCGCTCACCGGCAGACAGGCTGAGCAGGATCATCAGCAGGCAAAACAGCCCCAGCCCCAGCAGCCAGAGCCGGGCACGGTGGCGAGCGCGTTGCAGATACGGGGTCAGCGTCATGGTGATTTATGGCAAGAAAACAGTGGGTTAATTGTAGAGAGGTTTTCTCTGAATTGACATGGAAAAGGATGAACTGAATGATGAGCATAATAGGCCACTGCGGGCATCCTCAGCCCTCGTGGGCTATTCCCCCGCCACCTGTGCGAGACATTCCCTTCGTTTTTTTGCCGTTGCCGCTTCAGGGCCAGGCCGCCCGGCAGCAGAGGGACCGGGCCTGAACTATGACGAGAACATTGTGCAGCTGTTGATGAAATCAGGACAGAATAACCCCCGCTTCTGCTGCACGACACGAAGAAAGGTCAGGCGTGTTTCATGCGCTCACTGAGTGTCTCGATAATGAAGGTATTGACCGATGTCTCATGCGCCGCGGCGAACTGATTAAGACGTTCCCCGAACGACTCCGGATAGCGCAACGTGAACGTCCTGACCTTTTCCTGACGTACATAAGGTTCAATACCCGCTGCACTGCAATCCTCCAGATACTCATGTAGCGATATCTCGCCTTCTGTTAACAACCCCTGAATACTGTCCGAGACAAAGTCACAATAGCCGGTCAGACCCAGGAACTTCCCGCGAAACGCGCCTAGCTCCGCTACATAGGTGATAATGGCCGATTGCCCGGCTATCTGCATGGTATTGGGGGTCGATGTTTTGAGTGTCGATGCTTTGATCATGGCTTAACTCCTGTGCTTTCAAGCCAGTCACGCAGGTTAACAACCGCGCCTTTGTCAGTATCTGGCGATGATTACATGACGAGATATGAAGTCAACCTTTGAAGTCATTTTAGTGCTATAAGCAGTTCTAATCCACACTCAAAATTCTGAATAATCTTATTGCTTTAGCTGAATGAGCAGATGGATGTACGCCCGCTGCAGGATGCACAGGCAGCAATTTAACGCAGATACAACGCGAAACAACCCGGAAGGGTTGGATCAGGAGATGATCGCTGACCTCTAAAAGCTATTTTCATCTAACTACCCCTGATTTTTGTCAAGACAACGCTTCCTTTATCCCATTAAAGGATTGCAGATTTGTTGAATCGCCGCCATCTCCGGCTAAGGCAACCTATGCAACTCACATACAGCGTGGTTACCTGATACCAACAGCCTCCTACACGGCCATAATGAGATCACCGCACGCTACTGACGTACCTAACATTATCGATTTCATCATTCTGGCGTTGAAGTCAATTCCATGCAGCACCTACAAGAGCCGTTAAATATAATTTATTCGAGGTAAATACACTGCTGAGATACCACGCTAAAAATCGCATTTGGCCGTCATCCAACGCAGCGTTTGATAGTTTTTTTGAATGATGTTATCCATGATGAGCTTGGTCGTTTTGGTCCACAGGTAACTCGCTCTCTTGTGCCGCGACAATTTGATGAACAATATCGAATTTTATACTACCACTAACGACATCTCTGACCCGCCCTGTGACATAGTTCGAAGCATCTGCAAGGTGGTGTTTTTCATTTTGTCCCATAGAGGCCACCAGCTTTTATTGAGCGCGAAACAACAATTCATCGCGATTCTAGGGTTCAGATGGATATCCATTTATCTTCGTAAAAAATCGGATGATCTTTACAGCACAGAGCCAATGCCGTAATTATCGCTACAATTTTTCCTACCGATGAGAATTGCAGATACACTGGTTTGTGCAGCCCTTCTATACACTATAGAGGGATGCAACTCACATCCTGTTTCTGGTTGATCTTCATCTCCAGTAATTCAGTACTGCTGTGTGCACTCATAACTGAAGTCACCGGAAAACACTCAACAAATCGCTTAAGCATGCCGATTATCTGTTCAAAAATACGCTGTAATCCGTGTTCTGCTCGTAGTTACTCGATACCTTCGGAACCGTAGAATACAAACCTATTAATTAGGCCCTCTATCGAACAAAGGTTAATACATAGTACTCTGTCCACCACGCTGACACGTTCACCCCAGTGCAATATAAGCACAGCGATAAGTTAACAGACGTGATTTTTATCGTAGTTTTAAAAAAATTTCTATCTGTATCAGACATCGTTCACTACGGGAATAAAGATATAAGCGTTATCGTTCAGTACAGTTTGTGATAGGTTTGGTTTGGTTTGGTTTGGTTTGGTTTGGTTTGGTTTGGTTTCGCAATCGACAACATCGCAAAATCTGGGCTGAGCTCCCTCTGAATAATATACCAATTAGGAACAGTTATTTTAGAGGAAAATAACAAATTACCAATTAAAAATGACTTTATGTAATTTAAAACAACACCCCACAAACATCATAATAAAAATACAAATCCCACACACTACTTTTTTCAAAAAATCACATCATTATCATAAAATAAACTCTAACCTGATGATTTTAATTAAATAGCAGTCATGCCCACCATAATTAAAACACTTTAACTTCGCATCAAGAAAAGTTTTTTTGAAATTCATTGACGCCCTTAAAAAGGATACCTTAATCGGAGAGATTTTCACACTCTGCTTGATTAGTTCTTTTCTTAAAAATCAACTTGGAGTCATTGAGCTTTAAAAATAATTTAACATTGAAATATTAAATCCAACCAAATCAATATAGTCTTTAATAGGGTGCAAACTAGCACGCACCCCTAAAACTTACACCGTGTGTACACTACCGACATCCAACTCGAACACTGGCAGAACATCAATCAGAACAGTACTAAAAACTCTAAAAAAATCAAGAGCTTTATTTATCGCTTCAGAATCTGGCCAAGTAATTGATGTTGACGGATGCGCGATTGAGTTCCTTAATTCCATCAAAGAATTCAAATACTTTTCTGAACTTTTTGAAACGAGTGCTGAATCTTTACTACCCCAATGCAATTGAAGTTTTGATTGTTGAGATAGCTTCTCCAAAATATTTTTAACACCTGCACGTTGAAATAAATCAGAGAGGACTCCTGCCCTCATATTCTCAGAAGTAATAGATAAGCATTGATAGTTTATTTCTACTGGGGAAATATCATGCAAGTTGTTATTCATTACTCTAACGAAAGCCTTAACGCCATTATCTGCATGCCCATACCTTCTAGGATTAGATATAACTTCTGAAGTATATTTCATCAGATTCACCTTCATATCATTAGGTAAATCCGAAAACTTATCCACTCTTTCTGTTAAGTTTTTGCAATATTCTTCAAAAGTATCACGTACAAAAGATTCGAATCGCCCAGTAATGAATAAAAGTAACGTGCCATTTAATATCACTAAGTTAGAATGGTTATTTCTCGATGTTGAATGAAGCTTAACCACCAAATCAACTTCCTTTTGACTCTGATTAATAGTAAAATCTTCACCTGATGTCGCAGCAATATCCTGAGCATTACTATCCATTGGTGCACTAGACTTATTGGTCTGCTCAGATCCATTTTCATTTAAAACTTCTTCTCCGATTACTTCGACACTCTGGATTTCGCTTTTTACGCATTGAAAACCCATGCCAGACGATTGCTGATACAAACTTTGAAGCCCAGAGAACTCTTTAATTTGCCCGGTAAGTTCAAGTAAACGAGAAACTTTATCAAGGTCAGCATGAAAATCTGATAATGTAGTATACATTTCACTGACCCCCTAGCTTGTCAATATATGCTTAGCCAACTCAACACGTTCCTTGATGGCTTCAGTTGTATTTCCCTTACCGATTAAGATATTATATTCATCTGAATTTGGTGCAATTGAGTTTAGCGATTCTCTTACTCTATCATGAGGAGAAAGGGTCAAAGGATTTATTAAACTATAAGCAACCATTAAAGCATCATACAATGGACGACTCAATTTACCAGTTTTAGGTATGATAAACAGATCCTCACCAAACATGTCATGAAGTCCATTTAAACTTTTCAGAAAAATTTCTTCTAACATGTTTATTTCTTCTTCATCCGCAGATTGATACAGCTTAGCTGTTTTATCCAAAACTCTCCTCAACGATCCTAGTGTCCCTTGAGTGATTAACGACCTTATTCCAAAAAATCTTAGCACAAGCTCACAATCGGCCATACTTCTAAACAAAGTATTTTTTAAAAGTTCTTGTGATGGATCCGTACTCTCATTGGGAGTTTTTGGAGGTATACCCCAAGCTTTCGTGAAAACCATATTACGTGACAGCTTGGAAATTAATTCATTAAACCGCCCAGGATAGAGTGCATTCCTTAACTCTTGAGGGTTAAGTTGAACACCACCCGTATTAAGCCGCTTGAACAGAATTTGACGTATATCAACATCATCATCTGAATATGCATTTGTTTCAGCTAATAGCACAACCGCATTTATAGTTCTCCTTGCCAACCCCCTCTGAATTAACAGCGGTAAATCACTATATCTTTTACCATCTAATTCATTCCAAAACTCCAACCCACGCAATGAAAACTCATTATTCATAAAACTTCTCAGCGTATCAATACGCTGCCTGCCATCCATTATTTCGTATTGATTATAATCATTTTCATAAAGAAAAATTGGTGGGACAGGAATATTCATCAAAAAAGACTCAATTAGTTGAGATCTTTTCTTTATATCCCACCGATGCCGGCGCTGATATTTAGGCGACGCATTGATATAATCACCCTCCTCTAAAGACTGTTTCAGATGGTGAAGCGTAAAATCCATTGATGTTCTAATGACTTTTAATTGAGAGATTGAAAACTTCTCCTCAATGGTCACTTCTGTAGTTAAAATATCTTTATCAGAATCTTCAATTTCTTCTTGAAACCACTCTTCGATTTCATTTTCATCAATACCTTTACCTGACATTTTTCGTCTCCACATGCATAGCCTGCTATATTAAAATACCGCCCAATTATTCATGACAAGAAAAATCATTTAAGAAAAAGGTTTTGGAGGTTTACCACGAATCTTACCATCTATAAAAAATCATGCAATGATTTTAAATCAAAACCTTGATTTGCCCATTTATATCAAGATTGTTTTTCTCTCTTATGATTGCAGAATTTCCTGCGTATAAGTTCTCGTGGTGAGCAATATCCCAGTGCACTGTGCGGGTGATGCTCATTGTATTGACAGAACTCTATTGACAGATTCAGCACCGCCGTTTCGCTGTCCGGCTTGGGCATCACCCCTGATATAGTCAAGTTTGATTGTATCGACGAAGCTACATGCTATGCCGTAGCTTTCCGGAATTCACACCGCCGTTGTTCATGGATCCAGCACCAGCAACCTCGCGAGCGCACGTGTTTTCCTGACACGATAGGCCGAGCCGTTGTCTGTCAGCCATTCGATCGCCGTGAGCCGAAGCTGCTGACCGAACTGACGTACAACCGCGCGCAGCATTACGTCCTGTACCGTTTATTTATCGTAGCCACCTGCTCCTACGGCCCAGTCAATGATTTCGCGATAGAAACAATCCTGTACCAACGTGACGCGCAGTTCCTCACTGTTGTCACAACGGAACTCGAAACCGCCTGAGAACCAGCGGCGGTTGCTTTCCGCAATGGCCACGCGCCGTTTATGTGCCCGTTTTCGGGCCGGAGTGGTCGGTTTTCGCTCCAGCAGAAGGTTGTGCACGCGTATAATCCAATAGACCCGCTTTACGTTCACGACGGGCAGAGACGTTTCCCCTGACCGCCTTAACAGCAGGATCCAGCCTAGTCTCTAACCTATAAGTCGGAAGGTCCGTAACGGCTTCACGAACGCGTGATATCACGTCTTCGTCTTTAGGTTGACGCCATCGGCGACCATCTTCCCAGCACGGCCGGCGGTTAACTCGTAGACTCATCTGCACATGCGACACCGATGCTCCGGCAAACGTCGGTTATTCGTCGTCCTCGGGCAACAAGCGCACATGTGCAGTCCTTTTTTGCCCGGCCGTACTCCACGGCTTCATTGAGGGTATCCGCCTCCATGGTTTTCCTGCCGAGCAGGCGCTGTAATTCACGGTTCTGTCCGGTGTGATCCGCCACGAATTCGCATCGCACTTTATGATTAAGGCGGCCACATCATTGTATTGCAAAAAAACCCGGGACACAGCACCATCCTCTAAACGATGGTCTATCTGCGCGTTAGCTCAGACTGTCAGAATTTTGCTGTAAAATGAATCCGCTGGAGAATATGCGATGAATCACGACAGGGAAGAAACGAAACGACTTGAACGGGTTTCTCCGGAGGTTTTTGCGACATTCCTGAGAGCTAAAAAAGTTGCTCAGTGTTGTATGTCTTGCGGTGGTTCGCGCCTGGTCGTACCTGAAACTGACGACGCTGCATACAGTGCGAGCCTGGCGGGTTCGTCGTCTTTCGCAGAAAAAAAATACGTTATCTGGTATAAAATCAGTGAATCAAAACCTGCATCACCTGATAACTGTGAGTACCGGGTTATTTGTAGTGAATGCGGCTTTACAAGTTATTATTGGGCAAGCCTGGTAGTACTCTGGTTAGAAGCCGATCTGTTTCCCGTTGAAAAAACGGGAGGCAAAAAATGAACAACGCACCAGATAACCTTGTGAGCCTTTTTGGTGATAAAATAGATACAGACTTAACAAACAGCACGGCACTCCCAGAGCATGGCGGAGGCAACGGAGGCGGAGGTATGTTGGAAAGATTAGAGAAGCGCGTTGAACAGCTTGAGAAAGATACGACCCAAATTCGTTTGGACACGGCCAAATTTACAGCGCGTTCTGAAACCTTTGCAACAAAAGAAGATATGCAGCTCATCAGGACTGACATGCACAAAGAGATCGCATCCCAAACCAAATGGATTGCAGCCACCATCATTGGTGTAGCCGCTCTTTGCATGACCACTGCCAAATTCCTTTTTTAACTCTTCTTCTCTTCCTTCTGCCACACTGTCCCACAGTGTGGCAACCGCCCTAAAGTTGTCCACATTCTGCACAAAACATCAGGATTGGCCCGGCCTTATCAGGATTTGTATTGCATTTAAATCGTTGAATTTTAAAGCAACATACTGATATTGCTGATGTAAAAAAGGCCGCTTGCGCGGCCTTTTAAATAGCAGAAATCACTCTTCTTTCGGTGTGGCGTTTTCTACCCGGCTTTTCAGCTTCTGTCCAGGCCTGAAGGTCACCACACGGCGAGCCGTAATCGGGATATCTTCACCCGTTTTCGGGTTACGACCCGGACGTTGATTCTTGTCGCGAAGGTCGAAGTTGCCAAATCCTGACAGTTTCACCTGCTCACCGTTTTCCAAAGCACGACGCACTTCTTCAAAAAACAGTTCTACCAGTTCTTTGGCATCCCGTTTGCTCAGCCCCAGCTTCTCAAACAGGTATTCAGACATTTCAGCTTTTGTAAGCGCCATAGGTTCAATCCCTCAAGGATGCTTGGAATCGCTCTTTCAGTGCCTCTACGCATTTTGCAACGGTAGCGGCAATCTCCTCTTCTTCGAGTGTCCGGCTGGTATCTTGCAAAATCAGGCTGATAGCGAGGCTCTTAAAACCATCATTTACGCCCTTACCACGGTACACGTCAAACAAGTTTACGCCAACTACCTGATTTACGCCAACTTTCTTACACTCCGCGATGATATCTGCTGCAGGGACGTTTTCAGCCACCACCACGGCGATATCACGACGGTTGGCCGGGAAGCGGGAAATCGCGCTGGCGTCAGGCAGGACGCGGTTTGCGACCTTATTCCACTCCAGTTCGAACACCACCGTACGGCCGTTAAGATCCAGTTTACGCTCAACTTCCGGGTGCACCACGCCAATAAATCCAACCCGCTCATCGCGTAAATAAATCGCCGCGCTCTGCCCAGGATGCAGCGCAGAATGGCTTTCGGCCACGAAGCGGATCGCGTCCAGTTCGCCGGTTAATTCCAGCAGCGACTCCAGATCGCCCTTCAGATCGTAGAAGTCGACCGTCTCGCGTGCCTGAGCCCAGTGCTCCTCAATACGGCTGCCGGCGATGACCCCGGCCAGCATAACATCCTGACGGATGCCAAGATTTGCCTGGGTATCAGGCACAAAGCGCAGGCCGCTCTCAAACAGACGCACGCGCGCCTGCTGGCGGTTCTGGTTATAGACCACCGCGCCCAGCAGGCCGCTCCACAGCGACAGACGCATCGCCGACATCTCAACGGAGATCGGGCTTGGCAGCACCAGGTTCTCTTCGCCCGGGTGCAGCAGCGCCTGAATTTTCGGGTCGACGAAGCTGTAGGTGATCGCTTCCTGATAGCCTTTGTCCACCAGCAGCGACTTCACGCGCTTCAGCGACAGCGTCGCTTCACGGTGACGGGTCATCACCAGACCCGCCTGCACCGGTACGTCAGGGATGTTGTTGTAGCCGTAAATACGGGCAACCTCTTCCACGAGGTCCTCTTCGATCTCCATATCGAAGCGCCAGCCCGGTGCCATGGCCTGCCACTCACCGTTGCCGCCGGTGACGACACACCCGAGGCGGGTCAGAATATCGCTGACCTCTTCATCGGCAATCACGTGGCCGACCAGACGATCCAGCTTTTCACGACGCAGGGTAATAGAGGCACGCTGTGGCAGCTGAGCGGTATCGGTCACGTCGATCACCGGGCCAGCTTCACCGCCGCAGATGTCCAGCAGCAGGCGGGTGGCACGTTCCATCGCCTGATGCTGCAGGGTCGGATCGACGCCGCGCTCGTAGCGGTGGGAAGCATCGGTATGCAGGCCGTGACGGCGCGCGCGGCCAACGATCGACAGCGGGCTGAAGAAGGCGCACTCCAGCAGCACGTTCTTAGTTTCAGCGTTCACACCGGAGTGTTCACCGCCGAAAATGCCGCCCATCGCCAGCGCTTTCTGCTCATCGGCGATCACCAGCGTGTCGGCGTTGAGCTTCGCTTCGCTGCCGTCCAGCAGAGTCAGCGTCTCGCCCTCTTCCGCCAGGCGCACCACGATGCCGCCGCTGATGCGGTCCAGATCGAAGGCGTGCATCGGCTGCCCCAGTTCCAGCAGCACATAGTTGGTGACGTCCACCACCGGATCGATCGAGCGCACGCCGCAACGACGCAGCTTCTCTTTCATCCACAGCGGCGTTGCCGCGGTGACGTTAACGCCTTTAACTACCCGGCCCAGGTAACGCGGACAGGCCTGGGTGGCTTCAACGCGGATCGGGAAGGTATCGGTAATGGTAGCCGCTACCGGCGCGATGTCCGGGGCGGTCAGCGGCAGACGGTTAACTACCGCCACGTCACGCGCCACGCCGAGAATGCTCAGGCAGTCGGCACGGTTAGGCGTGACGCTAATCTCGATGGTGCTGTCGTCCAGCCTGAGATAGTCGCGAATATCGCTGCCGATCGGTGCATCCTGCGGCAGTTCGATAATGCCGTTGTGATCGTCGGAAATACCCAGCTCGGAGAATGAGCAGAGCATGCCTTCAGAAGGTTCACCGCGCAGTTTCGCCGCTTTGATTTTGAAATCGCCCGGCAGTACCGCGCCGACGGTGGCCACCGCCACCTTCAGACCCTGGCGGCAGTTGGCCGCGCCACAGACGATATCCAGCAGGCGCTCGCCGCCGACGTTGATTTTGGTCACGCGCAGTTTATCGGCGTTCGGGTGCTGGCCGCACTCAACCACTTCACCCACCACCACGCCGTGGAAGGCACCGGCAACCGCATCCACACCATCCACTTCCAGGCCGGCCATGGTGACCTGGTCGGAAAGCTGTTCGCTGCTAACGGCCGGGTTGACCCATTCACGTAACCAGAGTTCGCTGAATTTCATTGGTTTACCGGTCCTTATTTAAACTGTTTGAGGAAACGAAGATCGTTTTCGAAGAAAGCGCGCAGATCGGTGACGCCATAGCGCAGCATGGTCAGACGCTCCATGCCCATGCCGAAGGCGAAGCCGGAGTAAACTTCCGGATCGATGCCGACGTTGCGCAGCACGCTCGGATGCACCATGCCGCAGCCCAGCACTTCCAGCCACTTACCGTTTTTACCCATCACGTCCACTTCTGCGGAGGGTTCGGTGAACGGGAAGTAGGACGGACGGAAACGAACCTGCAGGTCAGCCTCAAAGAAGTTGTTCAGGAAATCGTGCAGCGTGCCTTTCAGATTGGTAAAGCTGATATTTTTATCAACGATCAGCCCTTCCATCTGATGGAACATCGGGGTGTGGGTCTGATCGTAATCGTTACGGTAGACGCGGCCCGGCGCGATAATGCGGATCGGCGGCTCACCCTCTTTCATGGTACGGATCTGCACGCCGGAGGTCTGCGTGCGCAGCAGACGGGTGGCGTCGAACCAGAAGGTATCGTGATCGGCGCGTGCCGGGTGGTGGCTCGGAATATTCAGCGCATCGAAGTTGTGATAGTCATCTTCAATTTCCGGGCCGGTTTCGACGGAAAAGCCCAGTTCGCCAAAGAAGGTCTCAATACGGTCAATGGTGCGGGTAACCGGATGCAGGCCGCCATTTTCGATGCGGCGGCCCGGCAGTGAGACATCAATGGTCTCCTGTGCCAGGCGAGCGTTCATTTCGGCAGATTCCAGGGCGTCCTTCTGCAGGGCCAGCGCGTCCTGCACCTGTTGCTTGGCGTCATTGATCACCGCGCCTGCCGCCGGGCGTTCGTCGGCCGGCAGTTCACGTAAGGTGGTCATCTGCAGCGTGAGATGCCCTTTTTTCCCCAGAAATTCGACGCGAACGTTTTCTAACGCGGCGACATCCTGGGAACCGTTGATGGCGGCTTTCGCCTGCGCCACCAGGTCTGCGAGATGTGACATGCTTTCCTCTTCTTCCAGCCAGGGTGGCCGGTCTGTTTTTGGTCAGGACGGGAGATCCCGTTCGTCCGGTAATCGGGTGTAAAAACGAAAAAAGCCTCCACATGGGAGGCTTTCAGCGCGAATTTTCGTTTCTTTTCTCTGCGCAAAAGCCCCCGACATTCAGGTGCTAAAGTAAAAAAAGAAACGGAAGTTCGCATTTATCATGGTAATACCCGGTGGCACAATCAACCGCTCTATTGAAAGGTTATATGGAATAAAAGTCAATCATTTGCTGCGGTTAGGAGCAATAAAAAAGGGGGGCAAGCCCCCCTTTCTTCCCTTCATCTTCCGTCAGCCTGCTTGCGCTTCGCGACGAAATATTTCAGGGAGTCTGACTTACGCCAGAGCTGATTTCGCTTTTTCTACCAGAGCAGCAAATACCGCTTTGTCGAATACTGCGATGTCAGCCAGAATCTTACGGTCGATCTCAATAGAAGCCTTTTTCAGGCCATTGATGAAGCGGCTGTAAGAGATACCGTTAGTGCGGGCTGCGGCGTTGATACGCGCGATCCACAGCTGACGGAACTGACGCTTACGCTGACGACGGTCACGGTAAGCATACTGACCAGCTTTGATAACAGCCTGGAAAGCAACGCGGTATACACGTGAACGTGCACCGTAGTAGCCTTTAGCTTGTTTTAAGATTTTTTTGTGACGTGCGCGAGCAACTACACCACGTTTTACACGAGCCATTACGCTCTCCTGTTAATATTCTGAATGAATTAAAAAATTACTTATGCGTACGGCAGGCAGGCGATAACCAGACCCAGATCGCCTTTAGACACCATGCCTTTCGGACGCAGGTGACGTTTACGCTTAGTAGATTTTTTAGTCAGAATATGACGCAGGTTAGCGTGTTTACGCTTGAAGCCGCCAGAAGCGGTCTTCTTGAAGCGCTTGGCCGCGCCACGTACAGTTTTAATCTTTGGCATTTAAAAAATATCCACTTCGCATTGTTAATAAAATGAATCAGACAGGCGAATCACGCCGCGCGCCTTTCAGCACGCGGCACGACTACTTGAGGGCCTACTGTTTCTTCTTGGGAGCGAGCACCATAATCATCTGACGGCCTTCGATCTTCGTAGGGAAGGACTCGACAATCGCCAGATCAATATCTTCACACAGGTCTTTACGGACGCGGTTAAGCACTTCCATACCGATCTGCTGGTGCGCCATCTCACGACCGCGGAAACGCAGCGTGATTTTGGCTTTATCGCCATCTTCCAGAAAGCGAATCAGGTTGCGTAGTTTGACCTGATAGTCGCCATCATCGGTTCCAGGACGGAATTTGATTTCCTTAACCTGGATAACTTTTTGCTTCTTCTTCTGTTCCTTAGAAGATTTGCTTTTTTCGTAAAGGAACTTGCCGTAGTCCATGATACGACATACGGGCGGCTCGGCGTTAGGGCTGATCTCGACCAGATCAACACCTGCTTCTTCAGCTTTTTCTAAAGCTTCATTCAGACTGACAATACCAATCTGTTCGCCATCGACGCCTGTCAGACGAACCTCAGTGGCGCGAATTTCTCTGTTAATGCGATTAGGACGCGCCGGTTGAACTCGTTTTCCGCCTTTAATACTTTATTCCTCCAATTGATGAAGATTGCGACTGCGAATTTCATTCTGCAGCTTCGCGATCACTTCGTTAACGTCCATGCTGCCCAGGTCTTTACCGCGGCGGGTGCGAACGGCCACTTTGCCAGCTTCCACCTCTTTATCGCCACAGACCAACATATAAGGCACACGACGCAACGTATGTTCACGGATTTTAAAGCCAATCTTCTCGTTTCTCAAGTCTGCTTTTACGCGAATGCCCGCATTTTGCAGTTTTCGTGTCAGTTCTGCAACATATTCAGACTGACTATCGGTAATATTCATTACCACTACCTGTACAGGAGCCAGCCAGGTCGGGAAGAAACCGGCAAATTCTTCGGTTAAAATCCCGATGAAGCGCTCCATTGACCCCAGAATCGCACGGTGAATCATCACCGGCACCTGACGGTCATTATTTTCGCCAATGTATGACGCGCTCAGGCGGCCCGGCAGCGAGAAGTCCAGCTGAACGGTACCACACTGCCATGCGCGGTCGAGGCAGTCATACAGGGTAAATTCAATTTTCGGACCGTAGAACGCGCCCTCACCCGGCTGATAGTCAAACGGAATACCGTTCTCTTTCAGCGCAGCGGCCAGGTCAGCCTCGGAGCGATCCCACAGTTCATCAGCGCCGATGCGCTTTTCCGGACGCGTGGAGAGTTTCACCACGATCTTTTCAAAGCCAAAGGTGCTGTAGACGTCGTAAACCATCTTGATGCAGCTGTTTACTTCGTCGCGCACCTGCTCTTCGGTACAGAAGATATGCGCGTCGTCCTGAGTGAAGCCACGCACGCGCATCAGGCCGTGCAGGGCACCCGAGGGTTCGTTACGGTGGCAGCTGCCGAACTCTGCCATACGCAGCGGCAGGTCGCGGTACGATTTCAGGCCCTGGTTGAAGATCTGCACGTGACCCGGGCAGTTCATCGGCTTGATGCAGTACTCGCGGTTTTCAGACGAGGTGGTGAACATCGCCTCTTTGTAGTTTTCCCAGTGGCCGGTTTTTTCCCACAGCACGCGATCCATCATAAACGGACCCTTCACTTCCTGGTACTCGTACTCTTTCAGCTTGGTACGGACAAACACTTCCAGCTCGCGGAAGATGGTCCAGCCGTCATTATGCCAGAAAACCATGCCCGGCGCTTCTTCCTGCATGTGGTACAGGTCAAGCTGCTTACCGATTTTACGGTGGTCGCGTTTCGCGGCCTCTTCCAGGCGCTGCAGATAGGCTGCCAGCTGCTTCTTATCGCCCCACGCGGTACCGTAGATACGCTGCAACATTTTATTGTTGCTGTCGCCACGCCAGTAAGCGCCAGAAATCTTCTGCAGCTTGAAGTGGTGGCAGAAACGCATATTTGGCACGTGCGGGCCGCGGCACATGTCCACGTACTCTTCATGATGATACAGGCCCGGACGATCGTCACGGCTGATGTTCTCATCCAGAATAGTGATTTTGTACTCTTCACCGCGTGCGGCAAAGGCGTCACGCGCTTCCTGCCAGCTCACTTTCTTCTTGATGACGTCGTAGTTGGTCTCGGCCAGCTGGTGCATACGCTTTTCCAGCTGCTCAATATCTTCCTGCGTCAGGGTGCGATCGATATCCACATCGTAGTAGAAACCGTTGTCGATCACCGGGCCGATAGCCATTTTGGTATCGGGCCACAGCTGCTTGATCGCGTGCCCTAACAGGTGGGCACAGGAGTGACGGATGATTTCCAGGCCGGCATCATCTTTTGCGGTGATGATGGCAACATGGGCATCTTCGGTAATCGGGTCAACCGCATCCACCAGCTCGCCGTTAACGCGGCCGGCAATACAGGCTTTCGCCAGACCTGGCCCGATATCCTGGGCAATCTCCATCACGCTTACGGCGTGATCAAACGAACGCTGGCTTCCATCAGGAAGAGTAATAACTGGCATGTAACATCCTTAATTGCAGTGGTAACCCATACGCGAGGCTACTTACATAATCGAGTTTTCTTTTAGTATCAGACATCTAGCCCTGTGAATTAGCTCACAATTGCTAATCCGGTACGCAGCCTGGTACACAGATTCAAAAGCGGGAAAGGGCCGAACTTTTGAAGAGGAAGTATCTTACACTTCATAAGGATAAATTGCACGGTCAGCGCCGCGAATGGCACAAGCGGAGGATGAATCAACGCGGAAGGCACGGCGATTTTAGGAAGATCCTCCACCCGGTTAAAGGCGTGGAGGTGGACAGACTAACGGTCCTGATACGGGTCTTTTTTGTCATCCTCGCTGTCGTCGCGGGTGCGCGGAATTTCGCCGTGATCCTGCGGGTCGTCCTTCGCCGGATGATGGTCTTCGCGCTTCTCTTTTGACGGATGTTGGGACATAGCAGCCTCCTCTGACGTTAGTCAGTAAAGCGTAGTCGATTGCGTAAAAGCTGCAGCAAGGCGGTGAAACGCTCGTGCGAAGGTAGACGGAGGGTAAAGGCAGCACAGCCAGTGCAAAACGGGCCGGAAATCCGGCCCGTCTGAGATTACATCGCGTACGACAGCGTCACGGTGGTTTTGGTATCCGTTCTGTCCGGCGCGGAGGCTGGCGGATTCTGGTTCCAGGTGACGTTGTAAGCCACTTTCAGCGCAAAGTGCTCATTGATACCGACCTGCAGGCCGGTTTCGGAGTTGACGGTGGTATCGTCGCTGCCCAGCACGGAGACACCCTGAATGAACCGGGTGTTATCGGTCAGCTGCCACTGGTAGCTCAGCGCACCGTAGGCCAGCGCCTGAGTCTCATGGCCACCTTCGTGGTACTCGTCATAACGCACGCCAGGACCGGCTTCCACACGCAGTGAATGCACCGGGCCGTTCAGCAGCTGGCGACCGTAACCGGCGGCCAGAATAGAACGACCATCGTAGCCGTTGAAGCGGTCGCTCAGCCAGCTGGCCTGACCAAACAGGTAGTCAGCGGTGTTCATGTTGTAACGGGTACGCGCGCCAACCTGATAGGTTTCGGAGGCGCGTTCGTCGTTTGAGGAGGTGTTGCTGGCGTTGCCCCACAGGCTGTAGGCGGTGCTCGGCTGATACCACGTCATGTTGGTGTTAGCGGTCACCGAGGAGCTGGTGGTATTACCGGTCTGCGCCAGGTAGCCGGCGGCGGCGTTACCTTCGAAATCTTTCTTCGCCGTGCTTGGGTCATCCATAACCGTAAAGACGTTATTGTCCGCCAGCGCCTGTTGACACAGCACGCCACCGGAGAGCAGCAGAACTACAGACAGTTTATTGATCGCTTTCATTAAATGTGACCCGTACGACAGTGTTTTAAAAGAGAGTGAGTCTGAAGTTTTTTGAAGGACGATCAACGCAATTTACGGTAAGTTTCGTAACAATATGTTAAATCGCTCTTTTTACTAAGCATCTTCACTGAATAACCTGAGGAATGAGAGCATTCCAATTTACGGCGCGCATTATAGAGGGTAATGACCAGGAAAACACCTGCCGGCTGATAAGAATTATCTGCTCTCATCACGCCCCCCTTTCCCTTCGCAACTTGCTGCAAAAAACGCCAAATTTCTGCGCAGGGTGCCCGCATGGTCTATGCTGGAAACATCTTTATTAACAATGAGGTGAATCATGAGCCAGGAGAACATTCAGCAGTACGTCGTTACCTTGCGCTATCAGGAGCGTGGCCTTGCCGACCTGCTGGAGCTGAACAGCACGCTGCTCGCTGCCGGTTTTACCACCACCCTGAACGATGCGCAGGGTCACCCGCATGAGCTGGGCAGCAACAACTTTGGCCTGATTACCGCTCTGCCGTCAGAAGAGGTGCAGCAGCTGGCGCGCGGGCTTGGCGAACGTGTGCTGGAGAGCGCGCCCGACGTGGACGTGCAGCTGTGGCAGGATTTTTACCGGCAGGATCGCGGCTGATATTTTGCAACGAGTTGTGCGGGTCGTGCATAAGTTCTGGTTTTGGTTATTCTTTAAGCGTTAGGATGGTGCAATCTCACGAATCATAAGGAGTGCCCTATGTGGTCAGCCATCGATCGTCTGTTGAGTGAGCAGTTTGGTCAGGCGGAAATCAGCGCCCGCCGCGAACTCCCGGGAGGAGAAGTCCATTCGGCCTGGCAACTGCGATATGGAGAGCGCGAGGTGTTCGTGAAGTGCAACCAGCGCGAGATGCTGGACCTCTTCACCTGGGAGGCCGATCAGCTGCAGCTGCTGGCGCGCACCGGCACCGTGCGCGTGCCGGAAGTGTACGGCGTCGGCAGCTCGCGGGACCACAGTTTCCTGCTGCTGGAGTTCATTGCTCCCACCCCACTTAACGCAGAAAACGCCTGGCAGCTTGGTGCGCAGCTGGCCCGCCTTCATCAGTGGAGCGAGCAGCCGCAGTTTGGCCTCGACTTCGATAACAACATCACGACCTCCCCGCAGCCTAACAGCTGGCTGAAGCGCTGGTCGGTATTCTTTGCCGAACAGCGTATCGGCTGGCAGCTGCAGCTGGCCGCGGAAAAAGGCATTCAGTATGGTAATTCAGAGCTGATTGTCAGCTGCGCGCAGGCGGCGCTCAGCAACCACCATCCTGAACCCTCGCTGCTGCACGGTGATCTGTGGCCAGCCAACTGCAGCGGCAGCGCTGAAGGTCCCTGGCTGTTTGACCCTGCCTGCTACTGGGGAGATCGTGAATGTGACCTGGCAATGTTGTCCTGGTTCAGCGACCTGCCGGCGCAGATTGCAGAAGGCTATGACTCGGTGTGGCCGTTACCCGCGGACTACCGGAAGCGGCAGCCGATCTATCAGCTTTATTACCTGCTTAACCGCGCTAACGTGTTCGGCGGCAGCTGGATGAGTGAAGCGCAACAGGCCGTCGGCGCGCTGCTGGATGCGGATGAAGGGGGGAAACAGCAACGCCATGCGCCCTCTGCATGAGGGCTGACATGGCGCAGTGGCTACCAGATAAAGCCTAACAGCTTAAACAGGAAGTAGCCGGCAACGGCGATAACCAGCGGCAGGATATAGAGCGGGAAGAACTGCAGGAAGATGGTGTGGCGCGGCACGACAATCTTCTCTTCCAGCTGCTGGCGGCTCTGACCATCGGCACCGCGCGCTTTTTCCAGAATCATTTGATCTTCAAGCCCTTCACGCAGATAGCGTGCCTGACGGCCCATCCGGGCCCCTGAGGCCTGCAGCGCCAGCCCGACAAAAATCAGCCAGTAAATCACCCAGAACAGCACGTTCAATCCGGAGTTGAAGTCCGGCACCGGCGAATTATCCCAGAAACCCTGCAGAAAGCCGGTGTTGAAGCGAATCATATCGATCATCACGTGCGCAAAATCCTGCATCACCGCGTTGATCCCTTCCCGTTGTTCACGGCTTTTTTCCATAAACCCCAGCAGTGAAATCACCGTTGATATCAGTGCCGGGATAAAAATGATCCAGCCTGCGATGCGCTTTAACAGCGCAACCCTGCCAGCCTGTTGATAGGTCATGCTTTCTCCAGTCGGTCCGTTGTCTGGCAGTAAGTCTACCTGCACTGGCAGAAAAGTGCCCGCTAAAAGCCTGTTTTTACGCGGCACCCGCGTCGGGAGCCGCCGCCAGTGCATTTTTTCAACGCCCGCTTCGTGCTAAGGTGACGCAAACCGTTAAATGGAGCCGTAAAATGTCACATCGTCGCCCGGTACAGGCCGCAATTTTTGATATGGATGGGTTACTGATCGATTCCGAGCCGTTCTGGCACCAGTCCGAGCTGGAAATTTTCAGCGAACTGGGGCTGTCACTGACGGAAGCCGAGGGTATGCCCGATACCCTTGGCCTGCGCATCGATCAGGTGGTCAGCCTGTGGTACGACGCGATGCCGTGGAGCGGCCCGTCCCAGGCCGAGGTGGCCGAACGGATTATCGCCCGCGTGATTGCCCGGGTAGAAGAAACCCGCCCCTTGCTGCCCGGCGTGCGAGAGGCGCTGGAGCTTTGCAAACGCGAAGGCCTGAAAATCGGCCTCGCCTCTGCATCCCCGCTGTATATGCTTGAGCGGATGATGGCGCTGTTTGACCTGCGCGGCTACTTTGACGTACTGGCCTCCGCCGGTGAACTGCCGTACAGCAAGCCGCATCCGCAGGTCTACCTGGACGCCGCACGCGGGCTGGGGATCGATCCGCTCAACTGCGTGACGCTGGAAGATTCCTTTAACGGCATGATCGCGACCAAAGCGGCGCGGATGCGCTCCATCGTGGTGCCGGCGGCGGAGAACCGTCAGGATGCGCGCTGGGCGCTGGCCGACGTGCAGCTGGGTTCGCTGGCCGAGCTGACCGCCGCGCACCTGAAAGGCTAAGCGTCAGCCGCTGCGACCGCATCACGCTGGCATTATCTGGCCACTACCCCCGGTGGTGGCCAGGATCATCGCTGTCACTCCAGTGCAAATCTAAGAAACATCTCCTTAAAATATTTGCTCTTCGTTACAGCGTCACATATTTATTCTACTGTATATATTCCCTATACTGGATACATCGACAGCTATGTAGCCAGGGATCCCCATGACGGCCGAAGGCCATCTTATTTTTGCCATTGCCAGCGCCATCTTTGCCAAGCGCGCTGAACTGACGCCGGTGCTGGCCAGCGCCGACTGGTGGCATATTATTCCGGCGGCGCTGCTCACCTGCCTGCTGCCGGATATCGACCATCCGAAGTCACTGCTCGGGCAGCGGCTGGCCTGGCTGTCGAAACCGATCGCCCGCGCGTTTGGCCACCGCGGCTTTACCCACAGCCTGCTGGCGGTGGCCGGTGGCGTGATGCTGCTGCAGACGCCGCTGCCGGCAGGCTGGCTGATCCCTGCCGATGCCTTTCAGGGGCTGGTGCTGGGCTACCTCAGCCATATCGTGGCGGATATGCTGACCCCGGCCGGCGTACCGCTGCTGTGGCCCTGCCGCTGGCGCTTTCGCCTGCCGATCCTGCGCAGCCAGAAAGGCAACCAGCTGGAGCGGGTACTGTGCCTGGCGCTGGTCGGCTACGCGATGTGGTTTCCACCGGGGGTTGCGCCTTTTGGTCAGAATGGCTGGGCCAGCGGCATGGTCAGCAGCGTGCAGAACAGCGTCAGCAGCCTGATTAATCACCAGAAAGCGCAATAATTCGGCGATTAAATACAAAAAGTTATAATCAATTCCTTTTGGATATAAGCCATGCGCTAACAAGCTGATACCATCCCGCCCCTGTACGACTTGCTGCGCGGCACAAATCAACTGCCGCCAGCCGTGACCTGCTTTGCACACCCTTCTGGAGAACCGGAAATGAATTTTCCTCTGATCGTTAACCTCGTCGCCTTTATCGCGCTGCTGCTGCTGGTCGGCAAAGCCGGCCGTAAGGGCTGGAGCCTGTCGAAGAAAGTGCTGTTTGGCCTTGTGGTCGGCGTACTGTTCGGCCTCGCCCTGCACACCGTCTATGGCGAAGGCAGCGACGTGATTAAACAGTCCGTCAGCTGGTTTAACCTGGTCGGTAACGGCTACGTCCAGCTGCTGCAGATGATCGTGATGCCGCTGGTGTTCGCCTCGATTCTCAGCGCCGTCGCCCGCCTGCATAACGCCTCTTCACTGGGTAAAATCAGCGTGCTGACCATCGGCGTGCTGCTGTTCACTACCGCAATCTCTGCCGCTGTCGGCGTGTTTGTCACCTGGCTGTTTGGCCTCAACGCCAGCGGGCTGGTGCAGGGCGTGCAGGAGACCGCACGTCTCACCGCGATCCAGACTAACTACGCCGGCAAAGTGGCCGACCTCAGCGCGCCGCAGCTGCTGCTCTCCTTTATTCCAAAGAATCCGTTTGCCGATCTGACCGGAGCCAACCCCACTTCAATCATCAGCGTGGTGATTTTCGCCGCCTTCCTCGGCGTGGCTGCCCTGCAGCTGCTGAAGGATGACGCAGAGAAAGGCCAGCGGGTGCTGAAAGCCATCGATACCCTGCAGTCGTGGGTGATGAAGCTGGTACGCCTGATTATGAAGCTGACGCCGTACGGCGTGATGGCGCTGATGACCAAAGTGGTCGCCAGCTCTAACCTCAGCGACATCATCAAGCTCGGCAGCTTTGTACTGGCCTCCTACCTCGGCCTGGCGATTATGTTTGCCGTGCACGCGCTGCTGCTGTCGGTTAACGGCGTCAACCCGCTGCGCTTCTTCCGTAAAGTGTGGCCGGTGATCACCTTCGCCTTTACCAGCCGCTCCAGCGCCGCCACCATCCCGCTGAGCGTGGAAGCGCAGACGCGTCGTCTGGGCGTGCCCGAGTCGATCGCCAGCTTTGCCGCCTCATTTGGTGCCACCATCGGCCAGAACGGCTGTGCCGGCCTCTATCCAACCATGCTGGCGGTAATGGTCGCCCCGACCGTCGGCATCAACCCGTTTGACCCGCTGTGGATCGCCACCCTGATCGGCATTGTCACCCTCAGCTCGGCCGGCGTGGCTGGCGTGGGCGGCGGTGCCACCTTCGCCGCACTGATCGTGCTGCCGGCGATGGGCCTGCCGGTCACCCTGGTGGCGCTGCTGATCTCCATCGAACCGCTGATCGATATGGGCCGTACCGCGCTGAACGTCAACGGCTCGATGACCGCCGGTACCCTGACCAGCCAGTGGCTGAAGCAGACCGATAAGCAGATCCTGCTGACCGATGCCGATAACGAAGCCGAACTGGCGCAGCGTTAATCGCCTTATCCGCACAGCATTATCCTCCAGCCCGGATCGCCATCCGGGCTTTTTTATATCTTAATTTCGCCCAATCGTGGCGGTCAGGTAAAGGAATCGTTAAGCGCTGTAAGCAGCAGATAATGCGGTAAGGTTAGCGCTTGTGTTTTGGCCGGCAAGCGCCGATGCTGGCGACAGTTGCAACAGGAGAACCCCCTATGAAAAAGGTGATGACTACGCTACTCGCCTTCACGCTGCTGGCCCCGACGCTCGCCACTGCCCACCCCGGCGGCTGGGGACCCGGACCGGGCTGGCACGACGGCGGCCATGGCGGGCCGGAATGGCGCCACGGCGGCCCGGGACGGCTCTCATTTCTGCCGGATGCCGCTGCGGCGGTGCTGATCGGCGGCCTGACCTATTACGTGCTGAACGGCACATATTATCAGCGTGAGCGTGATAACAGCTACGTGGTGGTTGACCGACCGGTTGAACGTTACAGGGGCGGCAGCATGCACGCGCTGGACTACAACGGCGAACGCTTCTACGTCGAAGATGGCCACTACTACCGGCGCAATATCGACGGCCAGTATCTGGAAGTGCCGCGCCCGCCGGGTTTATAATTCACAGGCATAAAAAAATGGCCGCTGAACTTACAGCGGCCATTTTTATGCTCTGACGGCGGCACGGCGCGGATTCAGCGACGTACCGACGAGTGCGGTTACTGATTGGTCTGCGGGTCGGTATCGTACTCTTTACAGCTCTGGAAGCCGTAGTTCATCACCCGACCGGTGTCGTTGTAGCTGACAAAGTAGGTCTGGGTTTTGCCATCGCGCTCTTTCAGCACGTAGGTCTGGCAGGTGCCGCGGGCGTGAACCATGGTTATCTCGGTGGCCGGAGGCCCGGCGAGGTCACGCACCTGCGCACGCGTCATGCCCTTTTTAACGTCCTGCACCACCGGCTTGGTGACATAGCTTTCGGCGCGGTCGTAGGCAGTACAGCCCGATAAAATTGCCAGAGTGACTGCGGCACCGATCAATCCCGTCATTTTACGCATTTGTTATTCCTCATTTTTATCCATGTCCCACTAATCCTGGAATACAAATTCAGATTAATCAAATCTGTTACAGAAAATGATATCGCACGCGCGGCACGATGTTTATAATAAAAAAATGAGAACGATCGTTCGCATCATGCTGGCCGCTGCGGCCTCAGCGTGGGCGGCCCCCAGCAGGAGCGCATTACCGATGGTTACCCCCGCTGAAGCACGCGATGAACGCCATCGCCTGCGCAAAGACGAAATCATTACCGCCGCCCGCCGCTGCTTCCGCCAGCACGGCTTTCACGCCGCCAGCATGGCCCAGCTGGCAACGGAGGCGCGGCTCAGCGTCGGCCAGATCTATCGCTACTTCACCAGTAAAGACGCAATCATCGCCGAGATGATTACGCGGATTATCGACTTCCGCCTGCAGGAGATGAAGAGCACCAGCGACAGCAGCCACCTGTGCGAGCTGCTGGCCTGGCGGCAGGTGCTTAACGAAGACGATGAGGCGCTGATGTTCGAGGTCGCCGCTGAAAGCACCCGCAACCCGGCGGTGGCGCAGATGATGGCCGACGCCGACGCCCGCCTGTTCAGCCACGCCTGCCAGAAAGTGCAGCAGCAGCACCCGCACCTCAGCGATGAACGTGCGCGCGCCTGCGTCGAGCTGCTGGCGGTGATGGTGGAAGGCACCTCGTGGCGGCGGCTGATGCCGCAGAAGGCATCACCGGAACAGCTCTACCCGCTCTACCAACAGTTTTATCACCTGCTATTTGATTCCGAGGCATCATGACATCTGCACACCCTAACCGTATGGGTTACGCCATTACGCTTGGCCTGCTGGCAGCCCTTGGCCCGCTCTGCATTGACCTGTACCTGCCCGCCCTGCCTTCCCTGGCCAGCGACCTGCAGACCTCCACCGCCAGCGCCCAGCTGAGCCTGACCGCCGGGCTGCTGGGCCTTGGCGTAGGTCAGCTGTTTTTCGGCCCGCTGAGCGACAAATACGGACGCCTGCGCCCGCTGCTGCTGTCGCTGGTACTGCTGCTGATCGCATCGATTGGCTGTGCGCTGGCACAGGATATTAACCAGCTGCTGCTGGCACGCCTGTTTGAAGGGCTGTCGGGTGCCGGCGGAGCCGTACTGTCGCGCGCCATCGCCCGCGACATGTACAGCGGCCACGATCTGACCCGCTTCTTTGCGCTGCTGATGCTGGTCAACGGCCTGGCTCCGATCGCCGCCCCGGTGATGGGTGGCGCGCTGATGGCCTTCCTCGACTGGCGCGGCCTGTTTATGACCATCGGCGCGATTGCGGTGCTGCTGTTTATCCTCGCCCGCGTCAAGCTGCATGAGACGCTACCCGTCGAGCGGCGCAGCCAGGGCAGCATCTTCTCGGCGTGGGCCGCGCTCGGCCAGGTGGTTAGCTGTCGGCCGTTTATGGGCTTCTGCCTGACCCAGGGCTTTATGATGGCGGGGATGTTTGCCTACATCGGCGCGTCACCCTTCGTGCTGCAGGAGATCTACCAGCTGACTCCGCAGCAGTTCAGCTTCTGCTTCGCCGCCAACGGCATCGGCCTGATTATCGCCTCGCAGACCGCTGCCCGCCTCAGCCGCCATTTTGGTGAGTACAGGGTGCTGAAAGCCGGCCTGACGCTGGCGTTTGTCGCCTCTGCCAGCCTGCTGCTGGCCGGCATCAGCGGCGCGGCGCTGCCGGTAGTGCTGATCGCGCTGTTCTGCAGCGTGGCCAGCAACGGCGTCATTTCGGTAACCGCCTCGTCGCTGGCGATGCAGAGCCAGGGCCACCGGGCAGGCAGCGCCTCGGCGGTGCTGGGCGTCACCATGTTCACCCTCGGCGGCATCAGCGTGCCGGTCACCGGCATTGGCGGCACCTCGGTGATGACCATGACCGCCACCATCTTCGGCTGCTACACGCTGGCGATCCTGATGTTCACCCTGCTGGCGCAAAAGCCCAGGTCCGCCTGATTTTTCAGCAACCGACGCGAGACATAAGGGATTGATGATTGTTGTTTCGCGTCATGCGCGTTAGCTTAATCAGACGCAACTGCTTACCGCCACCGCCGGTGGCGCTGAATCTGAGGAGTATCAGATGTCTCTGCAACAGGAAATTATCACCGCGCTCGGCGTTAAACCGGCCATCGACGTTGACGCCGAAATCCGCACCAGCGTCGATTTTCTTAAGGCTTACCTGAAAAGATACCCGTTCCTGAGGTCGCTGGTGCTGGGCATCAGCGGCGGGCAGGATTCGACCCTGACCGGTAAGCTGTGCCAGACGGCAATTACCGAACTGCGCGCAGAGAGCGGCAACGGCGACTATCAGTTTATCGCCGTGCGCCTGCCGTTTGGCGTGCAGGCCGACGAGCAGGACTGCCAGGACGCCATCGCCTTTATCCAGCCCGATCGCGTGCTGACGGTCAATATTAAGGCGGCGGTGCAGGCCAGTGAGCAGGCGCTGCGCGAGGCGGGCATCGTCCTGTCCGATTTTGTGCGCGGCAACGAGAAAGCCCGTGAACGGATGAAAACCCAGTACAGCATCGCCGGCATGACGGCGGGCGTGGTGGTCGGCACCGATCACGCGGCGGAGGCGGTCACCGGCTTCTTCACCAAGTACGGCGACGGCGGCACCGATATCAACCCGATTTTCCGCCTCAACAAGGGCCAGGGTAAACAGCTGCTGCAGGCGCTGGGCTGCCCGGAGCACCTGTACCTGAAACAGCCGACCGCCGATCTGGAAGACGATCGTCCGGGGCTGCAGGATGAAGTGGCGCTCGGCGTCACCTACCAGCAGATTGACCGCTATCTGCAGGGTGAAAGCATCGAGCCGGACGCCGCGAAGACCATCGAAGGCTGGTATCTGAAAACCGAGCATAAGCGCCGCACGCCGATCACGGTATTTGACGATTTCTGGAAACAGTAACACGTTGTGCAGGGCGGAAATTTCTGCCCTGCGTACTTCTCTCAGCCAGATTACCCATTCGCCTCCTCCATGCCGCTCCTGTGTCCGGCGTTGCATCACGCTATCTCTTCCCCAGCCTGTGTCACCCGTCATCTGTCATCTGTCATCTGTCATCTGTCATCAGCATTCGCAATCCGCAATCCGCAATCCGCAATCCATTACGATCGTCGATGCCCGCTTCGCCACCCGGCATAGCCTGCCACCGCGCATTTTTGCTGCTATACTGTACAGGCAAACAGTAATCGGAGTGATGTGTGAGTAGAAGAGCCACAAGCCCCCGCCTGGCGTTCGAGGCAGCGGCCATTTATCAGTATCCTGAGCACCTGCGGCCGTGGCTGGAAGACCTGCCCACCCTGCCCGGCGTCTATATCTTCCACGGTGAAAGTGAAACCCTGCCGCTGTATATCGGTAAGAGCGTCAATATCCGCAGCCGGGTGCTGTCGCACCTGCGTACCCCGGACGAAGCGCGCATGCTGCGGCAGGCGCTGCGCATCAGCTGGATCCCCACCGCCGGGGAGCTGGGCGCGCTGCTGCTCGAGGCGCAGATGATCAAGCTGCAGCAGCCGCTGTTTAACAAACGCCTGCGCAAAAACCGCCAGCTCTGCTCGCTGCGGCTGGATGACCAGCGCCCGCAGGTGGTGTCGGCACGCGAGGTCGATTTCTCGCACACCCCCAATCTGTTCGGCCTGTTTGCCAGCCGGCGGGCGGCGCTGGAGGCACTGCAGAAGATCGCCGACCAGCACCAGCTCTGCTATGGCCTGCTCGGGCTGGAGTCGGTGACCGCCGGGCGCGGCTGCTTCCGCGCGGCGCTGAAGCGCTGTGCCGGTGCCTGCTGCGGCAAAGAGAGCGTGGAGGCCCACCAGCAGCGGCTGCGTGTCGCGCTTGACGCGCTGCGCGTGCAGTGCTGGCCGTGGCCGGGGGCGGTGGGCGTGGTGGAAGAGCGGCCGGGTCAGAAGCAGATCCACGTCATTAACAACTGGCTCTACCTCGGTTCGGTCAGCGAGCTGGCGGACGCCACGGCGCTGACCAGCACGCCGCCGGGCTTTGACAGCGACGGCTATAAAATCCTCTGCAAGCCGTTAATCAGCGGCAGGCTGCCGGTTATCCCCCTCGGGTAAACGTTAAAAAAAACCGCCGGGGCTGACCACCGTCCTCGGACGGGTGGGCAACACCGGCGGTTTCAATTAATGCCGCGCGAGGCTAAGGCTTCAGCGCGGCACCGGACTGCTTACGGCGCGAAGTTTAGTCTTCGGCTGGCAGCATTTTACCTTCATGACGCGGCTTTTCAGTCAGACGTTTCTCAAAATTCTGGTTGAACTGTTTTTTCTGATCGGCGGTCAGCACGTTATACAGCTTGTTTTCGGTTTCCAGACGCGCCAGCGCCATCGCTTTGCCGTTGACCGTCATTTTCTCCGCCTGGGCTTCCGCTTTAGCCTTATCGAAGCTGTCCGCCGCGACGATGCTGTGCAGCGCACGGCGCTCCTCCAGCGAAGGACGTTTAAAATCTTTGTGCGCCGTTTTCAGAATGTCACGCATCTGCTGTTTCTGCGCGTCGGTCAGGTTGAGGCCTTTAAACTGATGCAGGCCGTCCGGACGCGGCGGCTTATGGTTCATCGGTTTTTCAGCCCCGGCCGGCGGCGGCGTCAGGTTGTCTGCGGCGGCATGAACAATATTGGCCGCGCCCAGAGCCAGTGAAGCAGCAACGAAGAGAGAAGTTAATTTACGCATATTATTTATCCTTACTTTTCAGTTCTCTGGCGACCGTATTGTCGCGATGTCGAAAGCAAGTTTACGGTGCTGAACGTCAATCAGTCAGAGGGTAGGTAAAGCCCTGCAAGCATAAAAGACAACTTCACGCCGATCGTGGAGAGATTACGAAGATTAATGATAAGAATTGAAAAAGAGTATGAATCAGTGGCGGGTTTGTGCAGAAATTAAGGAGGAGTGTAATAGGTCCGTAAGTCCGACGGAAGAAAAAAGTGATGGTTTTTCCTTAGTCGGACTTAACGTGCCCTGGGTAACCGCACCGGCTAAAGCGGGTCCGGCGGATAATCACTCTCCTCCACCAGCATCAGCCCGGCCCGCTGGCCGATGGCTACCGCCGGATTAGGGAACAGCACCCTCTCACGCGGCTGCTCCACCACCCAGCGCTGCTCTCCCGCTTCGGCCAGCAGCGTACCCTGCCCGAAGGCGGTAAAGTTCAGCGTCTCCGGTCCCATATGCAGGGTAAACGCCTCTGACGCCCGGGTGATCTGCTGCACCACGCGATAGCGTACCGGCGTGGCCTCCGCCAGCGGCCAGGCTTCACCCGACAGCAGCGCGCTCAGCGCGGCGTCCGCGGCGTTGAACTGCGCCAGGTCGTTGGCACCAAACGGCAGCGCCTTACCCAGCTCCAGCGTACAGCTGGCCGCCTGAAAATGTTCACCGGTGAAGTGGGTAAAAGTGCCACCCGGCGCGCGGTGGAACACCAGCGCCTCCAGCCCGGCGGCGGCCAGCCAGCACAGAAAATCCGCAGGCCAGGGGCCAACGCGCTGCGGCATCACGCCAAAACGCGGGTGCAAAGACCCGCGAATGGCGGTATGCATATCCAGGTGCCAGCGCGTCCCGGCTGACTCACCCGCCTGCCAGAACTGTTCAACCGCCTGCTCAAGGCGCAGCGCACGCCGCGCCTCGGTGCAGTCGGCCACCTTCTGCCAGCGGCCGCCGAACAGCCGGTTCATATCGACATCAAGATAGCGCCTGTTTTGCCGCAGCGCGTGCGGGTTGCCGTAAATCACCAGCAGCCGCACCGCCAGCGGCCGTTCGCCGCTCAGCAGGCGGTTAAGCAACCGATCGACA
>NZ_JRZZ01000020.1:29310-34887 GCF_002865965.1 Erwinia sp. B116 | reverse complement strand
CCTGCTGTCCGGCGGCGTTGTCAGGGCCAACACCCGCCAGCGTCAGGGCAAGAAAATCCTTCATCGGTACTCCTTAAGTGCGTCTGCGACCGGTGCAGAGCGCGGCGCACGCCCGCCCTGCACCGCCCTGTTACTGCTGGAAACGGTAAACGTTGCCCAGGTCGAGCAGTTTTGTCAGCTCATCCAGCGCCGTGCGCCCTTCCAGCAGCAGCTGCGGGTCGGCGAGATCGGCCTGGGTAAGACGGTCGCGGTAGTGACGCTCCACCCAGCCGTTCAGGGTGGCGAACAGCGCATCGTTCATCATTACCGCCGGGTTGACCGCCGCCTGCTGCTGCGCGGTCAGCGCCACCCGCAGGCGCAGGCAGGCCGGGCCGCCGCCGTTGCACATGCTTTCGCGCAGGTCGAACACCTTCAGCTCGTCAATCACTCCGCCGCTGGCCGCCAGCTCGCTCAGGTAAGCCCAGACGCCCGGGTGACGGCGCGCCTCTTCCGGCAGCACCAGCAGCATTTTGCCGTCGGCCTTGCTGAGCAGCTGGCTGTTAAACAGGTAGGTCGACACCGCGTCGGCAACGCTGACGCGGTCGGCCGGCACCTCAATCGGCTGGAAGCCCGGCAGCTTCTCCGCCAGTTCGGCCAGCAGCTGCGGCTGGTTAACAAACGCCTGCTGGTGGCAGAACAGCGCCTGCTGGTTGCTGACCGCGATCACGTCGTTATGGAACACGCCCTGGTCGATCACCTGCGGATTCTGCTGCGCAAACACCGTCCGCGCCGGGTCCAGCTGGTGCAGACGGGCCACCGCCTCGCTGGCCTCGCGCGTCTGCCGCGCCGGGTAACGGGTGGGTGCCAGCGCCGGGCTGGCCTCTTCACGGCCGTAAACAAACAGCTGCACGCCAGGCTCAGCGTAGCCGTTACTGAAGCGGTTATGGTTGGCGGCACCTTCATCGCCGAACATCGCCACCTGCGGCAGCGCGTCGTGCACGGTAAAGTGGTCGCGATCGCGGAATATCGCCCGCAGCAGCGCGGCGGTGGTCGGCGCTTCAATTGCCCGGTGGAATTTGTTGTTCAGGTTGGCCACCGTCAGGTGCACGCGGCCGTCGGCGCTGTCGGCGGACGGCGATACCGTGGCGGCATTGGCGACCCACATCGATGAGGCGGAACTGACGGCGGAGAGCAGCTGTGGTGCCTGTTTCGCCGCCCCCGCCACCACCCCGGCATCGCTGCCGCTAAAGCCTAACTGGCGCAGCGCCTCAACGTTCGGCCGCTCGTGCGGGGGGATCACCCCCTGGGCAAAGCCGAGATCGGCCAGCGCCTTCATCTTCATCAGCCCCTGCAGCGCCGCCAGTTTCGGGTTAGAGACCTGATGCTGAGAGCGCACCGATGCCTCGTTGCCAAACGACAGCCCGGCGTAGTGGTGGGTCAGACCGGGTAAACCGTCAAAATTGACTTCACGGGCGCTCATGGCGTCTCTCCTTTAGCGCTAAAATCGAGGCCCGGCGACAGGCTGGCGGGCAGGGATAACCCGGCGGACTCCATCGAGGCCATCGGCCAGGCGCAGTAGTCAGCGGCGTACCAGGCGCTGGCGCGGTGGTTGCCGGAGGCACCCACGCCGCCAAACGGCGCGCTGCTGGCGGCACCGGTCAGCGGTTTGTTCCAGTTAACTATCCCGGCGCGGGCTTCGATCAGCAGCTGGTCAAACTTCTCGCGGTCCGGTGAAATCAGGCCGCTGGAGAGGCCGTAGCGGGTATCGTTGGCGATGCGGATGGCGCTGTCAAAATCGTCATAGCGGATCACCGCCAGCAGCGGGCCAAACACCTCTTCGTCCGGCAGGCCGGCCACGCCGGTAATATCAACAATCCCCGGCGTGAGGATGGCGTTATCGCGCTGCGGCCAGCGCATCTCCAGCAGCACCCTGCCGCCGGCCGCAATCCGGGACTGCCACTCGGCATACACCTTCTCCGCCGCCTGCAGCGAGATCACGCTGCCCATAAACGGCTGCGGCTCGTCGTTCCAGCCGCCGGTGCGGATGTTCGCCGCCACCTCCACCAGCCGGGCGAGAAACGCATCTCCCGCCGCCCCGCGTTTCACCAGCATGCGCCGGGCGCAGGTGCAGCGCTGTCCGGCGCTGATAAACGCCGACTGGATGGCGATATGCACCGCCGCGTCGATATCCGCCGGATCGTCAACGATCAGCGGGTTATTACCGCCCATCTCCAGCGCCAGCATCTTCTCCGGCTGACCGGCGAACTGGCGATGCAGCTGATAGCCGGTGGCGGCGCTGCCGGTAAACAGCACGCCGTCGATCTGCGCGTCCTGCGCCAGCGCCTGGCCGGTGTCACGCCCGCCCTGCACCAGGTTAAGCACCCCGGCCGGCAGTCCGGCCTGCAGCCACAGCTGCACCGTCTTCTCAGCGGTCAGCGGCGTCAGCTCGCTTGGCTTAAACACGATGGTATTGCCCGCCAGCAGCGCCGGTACGATATGGCCGTTTGGCAGGTGGCCGGGGAAGTTATACGGCCCGAACACCGCCATCACGCCGTGCGGGCGGTGGCGCAGCGAGCTTTCGCCTTCGGCCTGTTCACCGGTGCGGGCGTGCCAGGCACGCAGCGAAATCGCCACCTTATTAATCATCGCCTGCACTTCGGTCAGGGTTTCCCAGCGCGGTTTGCCGGTCTCGCGGGAGATAGTTTCGCTGAGCTCGGTTTTGGCCCCGTCCAGCAGCCGGGCAAACGCTTCGGCGATCGCCTGGCGCTCGGCAAACGGTCGCCGCGCCCAGGCGGAGAAGGCGCCGCGCGCGGCCTGAGCGGCGCTGGCGACCTGACCGGCCGAGGCGGCGTTCCCCGTCCACAGCACCTCACCGCCGACCGGACTGGTCTTGCTGAAGTGCTCCCCGCTGCCGGCCAGCCACTGGCCATTAATACAGTGCGTCATGCCTGTTTCTCCTCACGACAAAGTGTCACTACCCGCAGGCGATCGCCCGGCCGGCAGCCTAAAATTTCCGCCTGCGCGGCGGTCACGTCAATCTCGCTGGCCAGCGGGTCGGCGGGCAGCAGCATTACGCGGAAGTGCTGATAGTCCTGATTCGCCACCAGGCACAGCGGCAGGTCGCCGTTCTGTGACGCCGTCACGTTAACGCTCAGCTCACGGCTTTTGCGCACCGCACGAATGCGGTCGATATCGCACTCCAGCGTCGGGCCGCCGTCGAAAATATCGACGTAGTGCTGGAAGCTGAAGCCTTCCGCTTCCAGTACCGTCCGCGCCGGTGCGGTTTGCGGATGAACCTGGCCGATCACCGCCTGCGCTTCCGGTGACAGATAATCGATATACAGCGGGTGCTTCGGCATCAGTTCGGCGATAAACGCCTTCTGGCCGGTACCGCTCAGGTAGTCGGCATCGGTGAATGACATAGAAAAGAAGCGGCTGCCGACGCTGTCCCAGAACGGCGAGTGGCCGTGTTCATCGCTGACGCCGCGCATCTCGGCCACCACCTTCTGCATAAAGCGCTCGCGAAACGCGGCGATAAACAGAAAACGCGACTTCGACAGCAGGTAGCCGTTTTTGCCGTTACGGTAGTCGGGGTCGAGAAACAGCGTACAGAGCTCGCTGCTGCCGGTGTGATCGTTACACAGCGACAGCGTCGGCAGGCGGTTGTAGACGTTAAGCTCCTTCGAAGCGTGAACCTGGGTACCGACGCGAAAGTTGTACCACGGGTCCTGCAGCCCCACCGCCACCTCAATGGCGCAGATGCCCACCGCCAGGCCGGTTTCGCCGTCGGCCAGCACAAATACGTAGCCCTGCTCGGCGCGCGGCAGCTTGCCCTGCCAGGTGAGCAGCGATCGTTCGATGCGGGCGGCGAGCGTGGCGCTGTCTGCGGGCAGCGAGGTTAATCCCCCGCCGGTCTTACCGGCGAGGTTCATCAGCTGTGACAGATCGTCTCGTTCAACGGGACGAATAAACATCATACGCCGGCTCCTTCAATCACCGAGCGACAGGCGCGTTCAAAACGGGCCAGCCCCTCGTCCACCTCGTCGCGGCTGATAATCAGCGACGGCGCGAAGCGCACCACGCTGGCGCCGGCGATCAGCACCATCAGCCCTTCCCGCGCCGCGGCCTGGTTAAACAGTTTAGCCTTGCCGCTGTAGTCCTGATTCAGCACGCAGCCGATCAGCAGGCCCAGCCCGCGCACTTCGCTGAACAGCTTCAGCCGCTGGTTGATCGCCTCCAGCCCCTCAACAAACCATTGATGGCGCTCGGTTACGCCGGCCAGCACGTCCGGGCGGTTGATCAGCTCCATCACTTTGCCGCCCACCGCACCGGCCAGCGGATTACCGCCGTAGGTGGTGCCGTGGCTGCCGACGTTCAGGTGCGCGGCCAGCGTTTCCGTGGTCAGCATCGCACCGATCGGGAAGCCGCCGCCGAGCGCTTTGGCGGTGGTCAGCACGTCCGGCGTCACGCCATAGTGCATATAGGCGTACAGCGAACCGGTGCGGCCAACCCCGCTCTGCACCTCGTCGAAAATCAGCAGCGCCTGGTGTTTATCACACAGCTCGCGCAGGCCGCGCAGGAACGCCGGCTCGGCAGGCAGCACGCCGCCTTCACCCTGGATCGGTTCTACGATCACCGCGCAGGTGCTGTCATCGATCAGCGCCGCCGCCGACGCCAGGTCGTTAAAGGCCGCGTGCTGAATGCCGCCGGGCAGCGGCGCAAAGTCTTTTGAATAGGCGGGCTGGCCGCCGGCAGAGACGGTAAACAGCGTGCGGCCGTGGAAGGCGTTGTTAAACGCCACAATACCGTTTTTCTGCGGGTTGCCGTTATCCAGCGCCACCTTGCGCGCCAGTTTCAGCGCCGCTTCGTTGGCTTCCGCGCCGGAGTTACAGAAAAACGCGCGATCGGCGAAGGTGGCATCAATCAGCTGCTTTGCCAGCCGCAGGATCGGTTCATTGGTATAGCCGTTGCCGGTGTGCCACAGCAGCGCCGCCTGCTGCTGCAGCGCCTGCTGCAGCTCCGGGTGGGCGTGGCCCAGCGCGTTAACGGCGATACCGCCGGCAAAATCAATATAAGAGCGCCCCTGCTGATCCCACAGCGTCGATCCTTCTGCTCTGACCGGGATAAAGCTGGCCGGGGCATAGGTTGGGACAATCCATTGATCAAATTTCTCACGGCTGACTGAAGGTTGCATGCTGGCCTCTTTTATCGCGTCATCCGGCGGCGCCGGGTGAAATTAAAGTTTAAAAAGTGTTACTGGAATGATTCATCACGCCTTCACTCTAATCTGCACGCGGCGTGCCAGCCAGCAAATAAAATGCATAAACCGATCGCAATAACAGAATATCAATAACTTACAGCAAGGCACTATTCACACCGAATGCATATAAAGTGCATAAACAAGCATATCCCTGCGATTGTCAGGCCCAAAAAAAGCGGAATTATGCAGCCGGAAAAAAAATCGTATTTCTGTGATCGCGAAAACATTTCGGTTTTAAAAAGAGGCAGTTAACGCACCTGAAACGGACGTATAGCACCGCTCTGGTGCAATCCCCCCTCAGCGTGGCTCTATCGTCCGGCCAGGCCAGGCGAACGGGA
>NZ_JRZZ01000020.1:0-29249 GCF_002865965.1 Erwinia sp. B116 | reverse complement strand
GAAGCAGAAGCAGAAGCAGAAGCAGAAGCAGAAGCAGAAGCAGAAGCAGAAGCAGAAGCAGAAGCAGAAGCAGAGTGTTTGAAAAGTGAACCCTGGCGCACAGCGTTTTACTTGCCATTTACTACCAGCGGCGAAACTGGCTTTTATTTGCGCAATTTAATAATACAAATTACCTATTTACACATACACATTTTGTATGACTGAGAAACCTTACAAATAATTGTTATTTAGAAAACAAAAAAACAATCTACGCTCAAAAAACAGCCAAAATTAATTAGCACGCTTAGATTAGCATTGAAAAAACCCATATTTAATCCAGTCTGATTATTTTATAATATCATGTTAATAAACACAATTTATAAAACACCCTCGCCTGTTAAGTGCAATTCAGATTAAACATTTCACTTTTATGAATAAGCGTTAATTCCATTTCACACCGGCCAAAAAACAGCAAAACGCACAGATACACATTTTGTTACAAGTATTGAGTTTTTATGAAACACTTATTTATGTCATTTTCATAACCGCACTAAATGCAAAAACAATTATAAATTCGAAAACAGGATACCGTAATGATGAAGCGTTCTTTATTAGCAGTGCTGTTGCCGGTTCTTCTGGCGTCTACCGCCGCCCAGGCCAGCGAAATTTATAACAAGGACGGCAACAAGCTGGATCTCAACGGCAAGATTAACGTCGGCCATCTGTTCTCCGACGATGCCAGCAACGATGGCGACGTTTCTTACGCGCGTTTTGGTTTCAAAGGTGAGACCCAGATCAATCAGTATCTGACCGGTTACGGCCAGTGGCAGTACAACTTCCAGCTGAACAAATCTGAAGGCAGCGACGCGCTGAGCGGCGACAAGACCCGTCTGGGCTTCGCCGGCCTGAAGTTCGGCAAATTCGGTTCATTCGACTACGGCCGCAACTATGGCCTGGTGTATGACACCCTCGCCTTCACCGACGTGCTGCCGAAATTCGGCGGTGACTCCGGCTTCAGCGACGTGTTCCTGTCATCGCGCTCTACCGGCGTGGCGACGTACCGCAATAAGGACTTCTTCGGCCTGGTCGATGGCCTGAACTTCGGCCTGCAGTACGAAGGCAAAAATGAGCGCACCGGCACCGACGCGGTACGCCGCTCAAACGGCGACGGCTTCGCCCTGACCGCCAGCTATACCAGCGATTTCGGCCTCGGCGCAGTGGCCAGCTACGCCAGCATTAAGCGCCTTGCCGTGCAGAACGCCGCCCCGCGTGGCGACGGCGACCGCGCCGAGCACTGGGCGACCGGCGTGAAATATGATGCCAACCAGGTGTACGTCGCCACCATCTACGGCAACACCCACAACGCCACCCCGATCGGCGGCGGCTTCGCCAACAAAGCGGTGAACTTTGAAGCGGTGGCGCAGTACCAGTTCCTCAACGGCTTCCGCCCGTCACTGGCCTACGTGACGTCGAAAGGTAAGGATATCGAAGGGATTGGTGACGCGGATATCGTTAAGTACGCTTCGCTGGGCGCCTACTACTACTTCAACAAAAACTTCAACGCCTATGCGGAGTACAAGTTTAACCTGTTGAAAGACAACAACGCGCTGGCGCTGAAAACCGACGACGTGAGCGGCGTAGGTCTGAACTACCAGTTCTGATCGACTAACGCTGGCGGGAAACCGTGCTGAATATAAGCAGGGGGCGGAGCGATCCGCCCCCTGCTGCGTTTGTAGCGGCGATCAGGTCAGACGGTAGCAGCGGTCCGGCACCATCGGCTCGGGCAGATCGCTCTCGAGGCTCATTTCGCGCAGGTTGATCTCAATATTCACGCACATGGCGTTCAGCGGCAGGTGGTTATTCTCCAGCCCGAACGGCATCTCCAGCTCTTCCGCCAGCGTGTCGAGCGACAGGAAGGTATAGGCGATAAACACCGACACCAGCGGCGTCATATAGTGCAGGTCCGGCACCAGCGCAAACGGCAACAGCGTGCAGAACAGGTACACCGTGCGGTGCAGCAGCAGGCCGTAGGCAAACGGAATCGGCATGCTCGCCAGCCGCTCACAGCCGCCCAGCACCTGCGACAGCTGATTGATATTGCTGTCCATATGCGCGTAAACGATATCAGAGATATTGCCGTTGCGCCGCTGCTGCGCCAGCCAGCTGGAGAGCTGCAGCTCAATAAAGTTGGTCGGCGAGCGGCGCTGCAGCACCTCGTCCGCCTCGTCCCCCAGGTAGCGCTGCAGATCGGCGCGGGCGTCGGTGCGGCGCAGCTGGTGCTTGAGGCTGTAGCAGAACGCCAGCAGCAGCGCGTTGACCCGCGGCGCGTCCGCCGGCGAGATAGCCAGCGCCATGCGCGACAGGGTCCGGCAGGCGATCAGCAGATTCCCCCAGAACATGCGTGCTTCAACAAAGCGCGCATAGCAGACGCTGTTACGAAAGCCGAGGAAGATGGCGATCGACACCCCCAGCAGGCTGAACGGCGACAGCGTCAGCTTGATGCCCAGCGTTTCGTACCAGTCAAGGCAGTAGATGGCGATTAACGACATCATTAAGTTCAGGGTCAGGCGGAACCAGATCCCGGGCAGCACGGAGCCGTGCCAGGCAAACAAACGAACAAACCAGTGGCGGTGCGGACGAATGATCATGTTTTGCAGGTGAGTAGTATTTTTCGCAGATTGTGCAGAAAAACCCTGCGGCTGGAAAGGAATTTATTGTGACTTTGATCACGTATATTTGCGGGCGGCCTCTTGACGAAAATCGCTGGCAGGCGTAATGGCGCAAGCCCCATCCCGCCTCAGGGAGCCATCAGATCGTACTGTTCCGGGTGCCAGGATTCGGTAACCGGCGTGGGCAGCGTCAGGGTGATCCAGTTTGAGGTCACCCGCTGCTGCCGGCTGTCTTCCAGCGTCACCGACAGATGATACGTATTGCTGGCCCCCGGAGTGGCATCCCACGGCGGGATAATCACGCTCCAGCCCTGCGGGTTGCGGTTATCAGCGGGCGGCGTCAGGCTCAGCGCCTGGGTATCACCCTGCCAGCTCACCGCTTTAATGCTGTTGCTGTGGCGGATCTGCAGCCGCAGCGGCAAGGTCTCGCCGGGCTGCACCTGCCACGGCGGCGTGGCAAGAAACACCGACAGCGTCTTACGCTGGCGAAACGCCATCACCGGCGTATTGTTACGCGTCACCGTATCGTAGCGGCTGCCGCTCAGCGACTGGGCGGCGGCAACGTTGTCGGCGCTGAGCTGCCGGCGCAGCGGCACGCCGATGCGGTAGTTCATCTTCAGCGCCAGCTGATCCTGCGACTCGCCGCCTTCGCCCTCTTTATGGCTGGCGCTGAGGGTGAACAGCGGTACCGGGGTGTAGTTGATCCCCAGCGTCACCGCCGTCGGATTGCTGCGCAGGTTGCCGCTGTGAAACAGATCGACCTGATTGCCCAGATACTGCTCGTAACGCAGCGACGCGCCCAGCTGGCGGTAGAACGGCAGATAGCCGCGGGTGGTGATGTCGTATCCGCGCGCCATGCGCTGCTGCGTCTGAACGCTGGTGCTGCGCCAGCCGCCGAGCGGCTGATAGTAGTTGGCCGACAGGCGCAGGTATTCACCCCACGCCTCCGCCCCCAGCGAGCCGCGCCGCTGCGGCGTGCTCAGCAGCTGGTCGATAAAGGCGTTATAGCCCAGCCGCCAGCGGCCGAGCATCCAGCGCTGCCCCAGCCCGGCGTTGCCGACCGCGCCGTACTCCCCCTCTTCCACCCCCAGCTGGCTGAAGGTCAGGTAGCGGTAATTATCGTGGAACGGGGTAAACAGCTGCGCCGAGCTGCCGTCAAAGTTGCCGCGCTGATCGACCGCCAGCGCCACGCTGGCCTGGCCAAACGGCGACAGCAGCTGCTCGCCCTCGCTGGCGGCCCGTTCACTGGCAACGTCACGCAGCTGGTTAAACGCCCAGATGCCGGCCTGCTCGCGCAGCGAGTGATCGTTATCGCTGTTCATACTGGCTTCGCCGATGCTTTTTGCCGCCTCGGCAACGCGGGTGGCCAGCGCATTCTCCGTCTCAACGCCGCCCAGCTGCGGCAGCCGTTGCTGCATCGCGCTGAAACGGGCAGGATCGGCGAAGGGTGCGTCACGGACAGGGCTGACATCCGCTAAGGTGGCACTCATTTCACGGGCGGCATCACCGGATAACGATGCATCTGCTGAACGGTGAGCGGATTCGGTAAGCGGAAAAGCGGAAGACTGGCTGGCGGCATCGAAGGCATCAGCGCTACGCAACGGTAGCAGCGTGACCAGCAAGAGTTGTGTTGGGATCGAACGGCGAAAAACTTTCTGCATATCCTCAGCGACTAATGTAGCGAACGGTGCTGCACAGAAAACTGTGCGCTGTATCACGAAAATTATCTAATAACCTTAGCACAGGATCCTCCGCCCGACGAACCGCGCGGGCTTAATCAACTTAACACCAACAGAAACGATGCAGAACGTACACCAGACGGCCACAGCAAAACGCGTTCAGGGCACACGTCAGTACCGGCGCAAAGCGCGCACCTATTGCCCCGGCAATATCGCGAACGGCAACGACGTCACCTGATAACAGCACGACGTGCTCCGCGCCTTCAGGCGCCTGTCAGTACGGCGCAACACATAGACGTACCTGCTATGTTGAACCACACTGAGTTGTCACCGTTTAATAAGGAGAATCCTGGATGAAGAAGACGTTGTTGTGCAGTGCCCTGCTCCTCGCCAGCCTTAGCGCCGGTGCACAGGGGGTGTTTACCCTCAGCTCGCCGGATTTCAACGATAACGCGCTGCTGGATAAAAAATTTGCCGGGGCCACCAAAGGCAACCCGAGCTGTACCGGGGAGAACGTTTCACCGGCGCTGAGCTGGCAGAACCTGCCCGCCGGCAGTAAAAGCCTGGCGCTGCTGGTGTTCGATCCGGAAGGCGCGAAGGGATTAGGCGTGTCGCACCTGGTGGCCTATAACATTCCGGCCACCGCTGACGGCTTTGCGCAGGGGGATTTGACGGCGGGGAAAGGTTTTACCGGCGGTAAAAACAGCCCCGGTAATAACCACTATCACGGCCCCTGCCCGCCGGCCGGCAGCGGCGCGCACCACTACGTGTTTACGCTGATCGCCAGCGACCTGCCCCCCGATGCCCTTAAAGCGGGCTTAACGCGGGAACAGCTGCTGGCGGAGCTGAAGGGGCACGCGCTGGGCGGCGCGGGGATCGTTGGCCGCTACGGCAACGATTAAGACATGATCAGACCGCCGTCGACGTTAATCGTCTGCCCGGTAATATAACGGGCGTCGTCGGAGGCCAGAAACGCCACCAGTCCGGCCACGTCGCCGGGCTGGCCGGCGCGCTTCAGCGGAATGCCCTGCACCCACTCGGCCATCAGCTCGCCCTTGCCATATTTTTTCGTCTCGCTGCTGAGGATCTCGCCCCAGACGCGATCGTTATAGTCCCACATCTCACTTTCGATAATCCCCGGACAGAAGGCGTTCACCGTGATGTTCCACGGCGCCAGCTCCTGCGACAGGCTCTGGGTAATGCCGATCACCCCCATCTTGCTGGCCGCGTAGTGCGGAGTGTAGATAAAGCCCTGACGCCCCTGGCCGGAAGAGGTGTTGATCAGGCTGCCGGACCGCTGCTTCACCATATACTTCGCCGCCTCGCGGCAGCAGAGCCAGACGCCGGTGGTGTTGACCGCCAGAATTTTGTCGAAGTCGGCCTTTGGCATTTTGTCGAAGGTGTCGATGGTGATCACCCCGGCGTTCTGGATCGAAACGTCGATGGTGCCGAAGCGCTCCGCCGCCTGCTGATAGAGCGACTGCACCTGGGCTTCATCGGTGACGTCCACCTGCAGCGCGAGGATCTCGCCGCTGGCGATGCCGCGCAGCTGCTCTGCGGTTTCCAGCACGCGTTCGGCGTTGGAGACCATCACCAGGTTGGCGCCGTCGCGGGCGAAGCGCTCGGCGATACCGGCACCGATGCCGCGGCAGGCGCCGGTGATCACCACGGTTTTACCACTGAAATCTCGTTTCATCTGCGTTTCCTGTTCAAAAGCGTTCAGGGCGGCGAGGCTGCCGCCCGGCATTAAATTAACCACTCAGACGAGGCGCGCCCGTCGCTTACGGCTGCCACAGCGTGCGCTGTACCGCCTCACGCCAGCCCTTCCAGCTCTGCTGCAGCTGCTGGTGGCGGACCGGGTCGGGCTGCCACAGGTCATGCTGCGGCATCAGCGCGGTCAGCTGTTCATCGCTGAGCCCGTCAAGCTGGCGGCGTGCCAGCAGGCCGGCACCCAGCGCGGAGAGCTCCGGCGTGGTGCTGCGCGCCACCGGGCAGCCGAGCAGGTCGGCCTGAAACTGCATCAGCCAGGCGTTCTGCGTCGGTCCGCCGTCGACCATCAGCTGGTCGAGATGGAAGCCCGGATGCTGGCGCATCGCCTCGATCACGTCAGCAATCTGGTAGGCGATCGCCTCCAGCGCGGCGCGGATCAGGTGCGCCGGGGTCACGCCACGGCTGAGGCCGCAGATCACCCCGCGCGCCTGGTCATCCCACCAGGGCGCGCCGGTGCCGGTCAGCGCCGGGACAAAATAGACGCCCAGGGTAGAGTCAATGCTGGCCGGCAGTTCGTTCAGCGCGCTGGCCAGCACCTGGCCCTTACCGTCGGTCAGTCCGGCGGCCTGCGCCATCCACGCCACGCCGTCGCCGGTGTGCGGAATATTGCCCTCCAGGCCGTAGACCATTCGTTCGCCGTCATGCCAGGCCACGGTGGTCGCCAGCGAAGTAATGCTGGTGTCGGCGGTGGGCAGCGGGGCCATCACTGACGATCCGGTGCCGTAGGTGGCTTTCACGCCGCCAGGCGCGCCCAGCCCGTGGCCGTAAAGCGCCGCGTGCGAATCACCAACCATCGCCAGCACCGGAATATCATCCGGGATGCCCTGCAGCCCACGGGTAACGCCGAAGCGGCTGGCCGACGGACAGATTTGCGGCAGCGCCGCGCGCGGGATGCCGAACAGCGCCAGCATCTCCGCGTCCCAGTCGCCGCTGTGCAGGTTCAGCAGCTGGGTGCGTGCGGCATTGGAGGTGTCGCAGCGGAACTCGCGCCCGCCGGTCAGGTGCCACAGCAGCCAGCTGTCAATGGTGCCGAGGCAGATCTCGCCGCGCGCCGCCCGCGCCGCGCCGTCCGGGGTGTTATCCAGCAGCCAGCGCATTTTGGAACCGGAGAACAGCGGCGCAACCGGCAGGCCGGTGATTTCACGAATGCGCGCGTCCTGATGATCGTGACGCAGCTGCTCGCAGAAGGCCGCCGAGCGTGAACACTGCCAGGTCATCGCCGGCGCGATCGGCTGGCCGCTGGCGCGATCCCAGCCCATCGCGGTTTCCCGCTGGTTGCTGACGGCCAGCGCGGCCACCCGCTCCGCGCCGACCTGGGCAATCACCTCGCGCAGCACGGTCAGCGAACCGTTGAGCAGCGTCATGCCGTCCTGCTCCACCCAGCCCGCCTGCGGCGTGGCGACGGACAGCGGGCGGGATGCTTTGCTCACCACCTGCCCCCGCGCGTCGATGGCCACCGCCTTAACGTTGCTGGTGCCCTCATCCAGGGCAATAATCAGATCCTTAGCCATGGCTCACCTCACTACCCGGCGTCGCCGCCAGTTTTTTCTCATGACGACGCATCAGCACCACCTTGCTCTGCAGCTTCTGCTGGAACTGGTCGATAACCACGGCGGTGACGATCACCAGCCCTTTAATCACCATCTGCCAGAAGTCGCTGACGCCCATCATCACCATGCCGTCGGCGAGGAACACGATGACGAAGGCACCGATAATTGAACCGGAGACGCGGCCACGGCCGCCGGCCAGCGCGGTGCCGCCGAGTACGGTGGCGCCGATGGCGTCCATCTCAAACATGTTGCCGGTCATCGGGTGGGCGGTCTGCAGCTGCGAGGCCACCACCAGCCCGACCAGCGCGGCGCACAGCCCGGAGAAGGCGTAGACAAACACTTTGACCTTAATCACCGGCACGCCGGCCAGACGGGCGGCGGACTCGTTGCCGCCGGCGGCGTAAATGTAGCGGCCGAGCGGGGTTTTACGGGTGATATACAGGCCGACCAGCAGCAGGCCGACCATCAGCCAGATCGGGAAGTAGACGCCGAGGAACGACCCGCTGCCGAGCAGCGCAAAGCCGGTGTTGCCCAGCTGCGGCGTACCGACCAGGTTGGCGTAGGTGCTGCCGTCGTTAAACAGCAGCGCCGCGCCGCGCGCCACGTACATCATGCCCAGCGTACAGATAAAGGGGGCCACGCCGAGGCGGGTAATCACCGTGCCGTTAATCAGCCCCAGCACCACGCCAAACAGCGCCACGCAGAGGATCACTTCCGGCACGTTGAGAAACAGCGTCTGGCCGCCCCAGATCGGCACGCCGCTGGTCAGCAGCGCCCCGGCGACCATGCCGCAGATGCCCGCCACCGCGCCCACCGACAGGTCAATGCCGCCGGTGAGGATCACCAGCGTCATGCCGATCGCCAGCAGCCCGGTGATCGCCACGTGCTGGGTCATGATCAGCAGGTTAGACGGGGTTAAAAAGTTCGGCACCATAATGCTGAAGAAACCAACCACGATCAGCAGCGCAATAAAGGTTCTGGCCTTCAGCAGGTACATGTACAGCAGGTATTTCTGATTCATTTTATTATCCTCAAGCCAGCTTATTCTTGCGGTGTTGATGCGGTGATTAACCGTTCCCGGGTCGCTTCGGCACGGGTTAAATCGGCGGCGATACGGCCGTCGGCCATCACCAGAATGCGGTCGGCCAGCGCCATCACCTCGTCCAGTTCGGAGGAGGAGAACATCACCGCCAGCCCTTCATGCGCCATGCGGCCAATCAGCTGATAGACGTCGGTTTTCGCGCCCACGTCGATGCCGCGCGTCGGTTCATCCAGCAGCACCACCTCCGGCCCGGTCATCAGCGCCTTGCCCAGCACCACCTTCTGTTGGTTGCCGCCGCTCAGCGAGGTGATCGGCAGTTCGCTGTCGCTGACCTTGATCGCCAGCCGCTGGATCATCCCGCCAACCTGCTGTTCCTCCTGCTTAGGGCGCAGCAGGCCCAGCGCCCGGCGGAAGCCGCGCAGGCTGAGGTCGCTCAGCGTCATATTGGTTTTGATCGACATCAGGCTGATAATGCCTTCGCCCTTGCGGTCTTCCGGCACCAGCGCGATGCCTTTTTTCAGGCGATACGCAAAGTCGCGGCGCTCAAGGGATTCGCCGTTCAGCGTCACCCTGCCGTTCTGGCACGGCATCAGGCCAATCAGCCCCTTAAACAGTTCGGTGCGCCCGGCGCCCAGCAGGCCGTAAATGCCGACCACCTCGCCTTTGCGCAGGCTGAAGCCCACCTCATTAAGCTTATAGCCGCCGTCCTGGCGCAGCGCGGTCATGCCGCTGACCTCCAGCACCACCTCGCCCTGCGGCGCCGGGGCGTAATCAAACTGTTTCTTCTTGTCGCCGACCATCTGGGCGATGATCCACGGCACGCTGGCGTCACGCACCTCGCGTTCGCTGATAAAGCGGCCGTCGCGGAAGATGGTGATGTGATCGCCGATCTCCATCAGCTCTTCCAGCCGGTGAGAGATGTAGATAATGGTGACGCCGCGGCGCTTCAGCGCCTCGATGACGTTAAACAGCACTTTCACTTCCGACTGGCTGAGCGCCGAGGTCGGTTCATCCATAATCAGTACCCGGGTGTCTTTCGACAACGCACGCGCAATCTCCACCAGCTGCTGGTGGCCGATGCCCAGTTCCCCGAGCGGCGCGTAAGGATCCACATCCAGCTCCAGCCGTTCCAGCAGCGATTTCGCCAGCTGGTACTGGTATTTTTCATTAATCCGGCCGCGCTGGAAAAACTCATTACCGATAAAGATGTTGTCCATCACGTTCATATTCGGGAACAGGTTCAGTTCCTGAAAGATGATGCTGATGCCGTGCTTCTCCGCCGCCATCGTCGAGTGCAGCGATACCGGCTCACCGTCGAGCAGGATCTGACCGGAGGAAGGCACTTCCACCCCGGCCAGCATTTTCATCATCGTTGACTTACCGGCACCGTTCTCGCCGATCAGCACATTGACCTTGTTGCGGTAAACGCGGTAGTTCACCTGGTCCAGCGCGATCACGCCGGGGTAGATGCGGGAAACGTCGCGGGTTTCAATAATCACGTCCGGCTGCGCGTCAGCGGCCGGCTCGCCTGCGGTCAGATGTTCTGCCATTCCCAGCTCCTCACTGACGAACTACGCGTGCGGGGGTAATGTCCGCCGGGGTTTGCGGCACGTCCCAGCTGCTGAATACGCCGTCGACTTCAACGCTGTCGCCGACTTTCGGCTGCAGCTTTTTAATCTCATCGGACGCGAGGGTGTTGATCGCCTTGCCATAGTCGCCAAACAGCACCTGGTCGTTAAAGTCCTGATAGCTCACGCCCTTATAGGCGTCGCGCAGCGCGGTACCGCGGATGGTCGGCCCGATCTGCACCGCAACCTCAAGCCCGCTGGCGTCTCTGACGGTCATTTTGCCGCTGCGTGAGGTGGTATTCACCGCGGTAACGGTGCCCAGCACCTTCACCGTGAACACGCACGGGTTCTCTTCCTGGCTGCGGTAGCCGAACTGCTTACAGGCGGCGTCAAAATCTTTTGCACCCTTAAGGGCACTCATCAGCTCAGCCAGCGGCTTCGCCTCGCTGAGGATCTGCGGCACAATTTTCTGCTGATAGGTGGTGGTTACATTGGCCAGCGCGGGATTCGGTGGATTTTTCAGATCCTGAAGCTCCTGCTGCGACACAATACGGCAGCCCCCGAGGGCTAAAGTGGCTACTGCCAGCCAGACACGCCTGGACATAATTCGCTCCTTTGCGCCCCTTGCGGGGCGCAGCGTTAACATCAGGATTTGAAGTTGAAGTCCTGGACCTTGTCAGCATTCTCCTGGTTGATCAGAATGCCGCGGAACATCACGCGCTGTTTCTCCGGCTTCACGCCTTTCTGAATGAAGTTATCCAGGTCGGTCACGCCCTGCGCGGCAATCGCCTGCGCCTGCAGCATCACCGTTGACTTCAGGGTGCCGGCTTTCACCGCGTCACGCTCGTCGTTGCTGCCGTCGATGCCCACCACGATCACATCGCTGCGGCCGGCGGCCTTCAGCGCGGCGATCGCACCCAGCGCGACCGGGCCGTTACCGCAGATCACGCCCTTCACGTCCGGGTGCGCCTGCAGGATGCTGTCCATGATGCGCTTGCCGTCGATCAGGGTGCCTTTGGCATCCTGCTTCGCCACGCTCTGCATGTCCGGGTACTGATCCAGCACCTGGTGGAAGGATTTAGAGCGGGTCACGCAGTTGTTGTCGGCAAGGTTACAGGCCAGTTCGGCGTATTTGCCCTTCTCGCCCATCTTCTCAACGAAGACGTTGGCGACGTCAGAACCTGCCTGGAAGTTGTTGTGGGTGATCTGCTCCAGCGCCACGTCATCCACCGGGATTTCGCGGTTGATCAGCACCACCGGGATCCCGGCGTCCTTGGCCTTCTGGATCGCCGCCACGCTGGCGGTGGAGTCGGCGTTGTCCAGAATGATGCCCTGCACTTTTTTACCGATGGCGGCGTCGATCAGTTCGCTCTGCTTCTTCACGTCTTCACCGTGGGACAGCACCGACGTTTTGTAGCCCAGCTCCTGCGCCTTCAGGTTGGCCCCTTTGGCTTCGGAGGCGTAGTACGGGTTATCCAGGGAGTTAACCAGGATCATGATGGTGCCTTTTTCCGCCGCGCTGACCGCGTGGGAGAAGGAGCAGGCGGTAGCCAGGGCTAACAGGGTTAAACGCATTTTCATGGTGACGTTCTCGCTATAATTGTTATGTGTAGGTACAGCGTTTTTTGGGTACTGCGGTTTCACTGGTGTGGCGGGCGGCGATTACCAGATGGTAAAGCCACCGTCGATCATCAGATCCGCACCGGTGATCATGTCGCTGCCGTTGCCGGCAAAGAACAGCACCGCGGCGGCAATCTCATCGGTGTAGGCAAAACGCCCCATCGGGATCAGCTTCTTCATCGCTTCGCCCTTCTCACCGCGCCAGGCCTTCTCGCCCATCGGCGTCAGCACCACGGTCGGTGACAGGGTATTCACGTTAATTTTGTGCGGCGCGAACTCTTTCGCCATCACTTTGGTCATGCCCAGCAGGCCCGCTTTGGCCGAGGTATAGGCCACGTGGTTGTCGATGGCGATCGACGCCGCCTGTGAAGCGATATTGATAATTTTGCCGCCGCGGCCGGCCTTAACCATGCGTTTGCCCACCGCCTGCGAGGTGAGGAACGGCCCGGTCAGGTTCACCGCCACCTGCTTCTGCCACTCGGCGAAGTCGGTTTCCAGTACCGGCTGCAGCATCACGTAGCCGGCGCAGTTGACCAGAATATCGATGTGGCCGTAGTGCGCTTCCACCTGGGCAATCGCCTGCTCGACGGAATCCGGGTCGGTGACGTCGCACTGGACGAACTGCACGCGGTCGGCGTCAAACTGGCTGGCAACGTCGGCGACTTTGCCCTGCTCAAAGGCCGGGTAGAGCAGCGCCAGGCTGGCGCCTTTCGCCAGCAGCATCTCGTTGCTGGCCATGGCAATGCCGCCCAGCCCGCCGGTCACCACGGCAACCTTGCCGCTGAGGTCAGTGTTGATATCCACGCCGTGACGCAGGTTTACGTCGTATTCGTTACTCATGTGCCGTTGCTCCTTAAGCGGTGACGGTCAGGTGTTCTGAAGGGGTTCGCAGGCCGAAAAGCTGACTTCTTGCGGGTTCAGTAGCGACCATTGATTTTCGAATAAAAATATACGCTATCGTTTGTCGACAGAATGTGGAGAAGATCATGTTTCAAACAAAAACAAACGAAAACGTTAAATACTTGTAAAACTTAGTTTTTTTGATTAACACCGCTGTGCATGCTGCTGCCTTGTCAGACAAATCTGATATAAATCAAGCATGTGCCAAAAAATGACTTTCGTTCGAAAATGAAAAACCTTTTATGGCAGCCCTCGCATTTGCCTTAGTCGGCGGGTAATATCCAGCGCAAGGGGTTGACTGGCATGCAGGTTTGGCGGTAATCAGGCAAACGGAGTGTTTCACTTGAAAAGCAAAAATGAACAATTGGCTGATATGCTGCAGCGGCGTGAAAAGATTCTTGAGATGATCCGTGAGGACGGCACGGTGACGGTGAAGGCGCTGACCGAAGCGTTTAATCTGACCGAAGCCACCATCCGCACCGACCTGCGCGTGCTGCAGAAAGAGGGGTACGTGCAGCGCTATCACGGCGGGGCCACGCTGATGACCGGCAAGCAGAACACCGGCGCGCTGCTGCTGGAGCGGCAGACGCATATGGAAGCCAAGGACGCCATCGGTCAGCTGGCGGCGCAGCAGATCGAAAACGGTGACACGGTGATTTTCGATAGCGGTACCACTACCACCGCCATCGCCAACCATATGAACCATATCCGCCGCCTGTCGGTGGTGACCAACGCGGTGAATATTGCCCTTAAGCTGGGCGGTGAACCGGGCATTAATATCCTGCTGACCGGCGGCACCTTCAAATTTCCGACGCTCTCCACCTCCGGTGAGAAGGCGGCCGGTTTCTTTGAAAACGTGCTGGCCGAGAAGCTGTTTCTTGCCACCGCCTGCATCTCACCGCGCCTCGGCCTCAGTTTCCCCAGCGAAACCGATATCAAGGTGAAAAACGCGATGATCAACTCGGCCAACACGGTTTACGTGGTGGCCGACTCCAGCAAAATTGACAAGGTGTCGATGTTTGCGCTGCCCTGCGACTGGAACAAAATCCAGTACCTGATCACCGACAGCGGCATCTCTCAGCAGTCGGTGGCGGCGTTTGAGGCGTTAGGCGTGAAGGTGCTGGTGGCCGCCTGAGGTGCGGCCGCCGGGTCAGCACCCGTTATCCTCCTGCCCGTTATCCTCCTGCCCGTTCTGCGCACGGCGCCGACTCCGCATGATGCATCGCGGCCTGCGCCGCCGTGTATAACCCCACCACGTCACCAATAATCAGCAGCCCCGGCGACTGCGGCTGCTGCTCCGCTACCGTGGCAGCCAGCCTGTCCAGCCGGGTGACGATCACGCGCTGATCGGCGCGGGTGCCGCGTTCAACGATCGCCACCGGGGTGGCGGCGTCGCGGCCGTGGGCGATCAGCTGTGCGCTCAGCTCCGCGCACCAGGTCAGCCCCATATAGAACACCAGCGTCTGCTGCGCATCGCGCAGGCTGCGCCAGTCGTGCTCTGGCTTGCCGCTGCTGTGGTGGCCGGTGATAAAGCGCACCGACTGCGCCAGCCCGCGGTGGGTCAGCGGAATGCCGCTGGCCGCCGCGCAGCCGGTGGCGGCGGTGATCCCCGGCACGATATGGCAGGCTATCCCCGCCTGCTGCAGCCACTGCATCTCCTCGCCGCCGCGGCCGAACACAAAGGGGTCGCCGCCCTTCAGCCGCAGCACCTGCTGGCCGGCGCGGGCCAGGTCGACCAGCAGCTGGTTGATCTGCTGCTGGCTCATGGCGTGAAAGCCCGGCGTTTTACCCACGTCGATGCACAGCGCCTCAGGTGGGATCAGCGCCATCACCTCTGCGCTGACCAGCCGGTCATAAACCACCACCTGCGCCTGTTCGATCAGCCGCAGCGCCCGCACCGTCAGCAGATCGGCGGCCCCCGGCCCGGCCCCCACCAGCCAGACGCTGCCGGGGACGTTTTCGCCGCCGTTGGCCTCGCCGTTATCCCCGCTGCCGTCAGCGTTATCGCTTCCCGAACCGTTAGCGCGGTCGGCGCTGGCTTTCGCGCGCGCCAGCAGCGTTTCAATGCCGGCAATATTCAGCGTCATGGTCGCTCCTTACGCGGTAATCGCGTCTTTTATGCTGGTGACAATCAGCGGCGCGGCCGCTACCCACACCTGGCCCTGCTCTATCTTCACCGGCCAGCAGCGCAGCGCCAGCTGCGGATTATCGAGGCTCTGGCCGTCGCGCAGGCGGAAGCGCTGTTTGTACAGCGGCGAAACAACCAGCGGTTCACCGGCGGCGTCGCCGAGCAGGCCGCGTGACAGCACGCTGGCCGTGGTGCCCGGTTCGTTATCATCCAGCGCCCACACCCGGTCGCCGTGGCGGAACAGCGCGATGCGCTGGCTGCCGAGCCGCGCGCCGATCCCGGCGTCAGATGGGATCTGCTCCAGCCGGCACACCGCGTTCCAGGCGGCAGGCGGCGCCACCACCGGCAGCACCGGCGGCAGGTCGCTGGCCGGGCGGATCTGGCCGCGGGTCTGCTGCCAGCGGATGGTTTCGTCCGCCTCGCTGCTGTTCACCGTGCTGCGGAACAGCGCCAGCCGGTCGTCGTCCGCCAGCGTGGTCTGCCACTCGCACTGGTAGCTCGCCACCACCTGCGCCATCTCCTGCTCCAGCTCGGCATTGATGCCCAGCACGTCCTCAATCACCACCTGGCGCAGGTAGTCCAGCCCACCCTCAAGGTTATCCATCCACACGCTGGTGCGCTGCAGACGATCGGCGGTGCGGATATAGAACATCAGCAGGCGATCGACGTAGCGGATCAGCGTGTCATCGTCCAGGTCGCTGGCGAACAGATCGGCGTGGCGCGGCTTCATGCCGCCGTTGCCGCAGACGTAGAGGTTCCAGCCGTTCTCGGTGGCGATCACCCCGATATCCTTGCTCTGCGCCTCGGCGCACTCGCGGGTGCAGCCGGAGACCGCCATTTTGATCTTGTGCGGCGCGCGCAGCCCTTTGTAGCGGTCTTCCAGCCGGATGGCGAAGCCGGTGGAGTCCTGCACGCCGTAGCGGCACCAGGTGGAGCCGACGCAGGATTTCACCGTGCGCAGCGACTTGCCGTAGGCGTGGCCGGTCTCAAAGCCGGCGTCGGTCAGCGTCTGCCAGATGGCGGGCAGCTGCTCAAGGGTGGCACCAAACAGGTCGATGCGCTGGCCGCCGGTGATTTTGGTGTACAGGTTGTAGCGCGCGGCCACCTCGCCGATGACGATCAGCCCCTGCGGGGTGATCTCGCCGGCCGGAATGCGCGGCACCACCGAGTAGGTGCCGTCCTTCTGGATATTGGCAAAGTAGCGGTCGTTGGTGTCCTGCAGCGGCAGGTGCTGCGGCTTAAGCAGATACTCGTTCCAGCAGGAGGCCAGCAGCGAGCCGACCAGCGGTTTACAGACTTCACAGCCGCGCCCGCGGCCGTGGGCGGCGATCAGCTGGTCAAAGGTTTTGATGCGGTTAACGCGGATCAGCGAGTGCAGCTCCTGGCGCGACCACGGGAAGTGTTCACAGACGTCTTTCTTCACCTCCACGCCCTGCGCCGCCAGCTGGTACTCCATCACCTGTTTCACCAGCGCGGTACAGCCGCCGCAGCCGGTACCGGCTCTGGTACAGCTTTTTACCGCCGGCAGATCGCCGCAGCCGTCCTGCACCGCGCGGCAGATATCGCCCTTGCTGACGCTGTAGCAGGAGCAGATCTGCGCGCCGTCCGGCAGCGCGGCAACGCCCAGCGCTCTGGCCGGCGCGCCCTCGCTCTGCGGCAGGATCAGGCTCTCCGGTGACGCCGGCAGCGCCATGCCGTTGAGCATCATCTGCAGCAGCGTACTGTACTCGCTGCTGTCGCCGACCAGCACGCCGCCGAGCAGGCTTTTGCCGTCCGCCGACACCACGATTTTCTTGTAGACCTCTTTCGGTTCGCTGGTCCAGCTGTAGCTCTGGCTGCCCGGCGTGCGCGCGTGGGCGTCGCCCAGCGACGCCACCTCCACCCCCAGCAGCTTCAGTTTGGTACTCATGTCCGCGCCGATAAACGCCGCGCTCTCGCCGGCCAGCGTGGCGGCCACCACCCGCGCCATCTGGTAGCCGGGGGCCACCAGGCCAAACAGCTGGCCGTTCCACAGCGCGCACTCGCCGATCGCCGAGATGCTGGGGTCTGAGGTCGTGCACAGGTCGTTGATCTCAATGCCGCCGCGCGCGCCCAGCTGCAGCCCGCAGGCCGCCGCCAGCCGGTCGCGCGGGCGGATGCCGGCCGAGAACAGCACCAGGTCGGTCGCCAGGCTGCTGCCGTCGGCAAAATCGAGCCGCAGGCTGCCGTCCGCTTCGGTAACAATCTGCTGGGTGGACTTGCCGGTATGCACCTCAACCCCCAGCGCGCCGATCTTGCGCCGCAGCATCGCCGCGCCGCCGTCGTCCAGCTGCACCGCCATCAGGCGCGGGGCAAACTCGACCACCGCCGTCTCCAGCCCCAGCTGCTTCAGTGCGTTCGCCGCCTCCAGCCCCAGCAGGCCGCCGCCGATCACCACCCCGCGCGCGGCCCCCGCCGCCCTGGCGGCCAGCGCGTCCAGATCGTCCAGCGTGCGGTAGACAAAACAGCCCGGCCCGTCGCCGCCCGCCAGCGGCGGCACGAACGGATAGGAGCCGGTGGCCAGCACCAGCCGGTCGTAGCGCTGCTCGCGGCCGTCCGCCTCGGTAACGCACTGCCGCTCGCGGTCGATGGCCACCACCTCGCGGCCGGTGCGCAGCTCAATGCCGCTCTGCTCGCTAAAGCCCTCCGCCACCAGCGACAGCTCGGCGTGGCCCTTACCGGCAAAATACTCCGACAGATGCACGCGATCGTAAGCCACGTGCCGCTCTTCACCGTAGACGATCACCTGATAACGCAGGTGCAGCCCTTTACTGACCAGTTGCTCAAGAAAATGGTGGCCGACCATGCCGTGCCCAACCACCACTAATGTTGCTTTACTCATAGTTATCCTCCGGCAGTCTCAGCTGCGCTAAATGTGACAACGTCACCTGGACTCAAGCGGCCCGCTGTTTTTCATACAGGAACTGCAGTATCTGCTGGCGCAGATGGTGGTAATGCGCGTCATCTGCCAGCGCCACGCGGTTACGCGGGCGCGCTAAACCGGTACTGAGGATCTCGCCGACGGTGGCCGCCGGACCGTTGGTCATCATCATCACCCGGTCGGAGAGCAGCACCGCCTCGTCAACGTCGTGGGTGATCAGCACGATGGTGGTGTTCAGCTTCTGCTGGATGGCCATCACCGCGTCCTGCAGGTGCGCGCGGGTCAGCGCGTCCAGCGCGCCAAACGGCTCGTCCATCAGCAGCACCTTCGGCTTCATCGCCAGCGCGCGGGCAATGCCGACCCGCTGCTTCATGCCGCCGGAGATCTCCCCCGGCCGCTTGTGCTGCGCGTGGCCCATCTGCACCAGCTCAAGGTTGTGCGCAATCCACTCCTGCCGTTCGGCGCGGCTCATGCGGCCGCGGAACACCTGGTCCACCGCCAGCGCCACGTTGTCAAAGGCGCTCAGCCACGGCAGCAGCGAGTGCTGCTGGAACACCACCGCCCGCTCCGGCCCCGGCCCGGCGATTTCGCGGTTATCGCACAGCAGCACCCCTTCGGTCGGGCGGGTCAGCCCGGCGATCAGGTTGAGCAGCGTTGACTTGCCGCAGCCGGAGTGGCCGATCAGGCTGACCGTTTCGCCTTCGGCAATGTCAAAGCTGACGTTGTCCAGCGCCAGAAACTCGCCGCTGGCGGTGTTAAAGCGCTGGCTGACCTGCTGTACCTGAATAATCGGTTTCATTATTTGCCCCCTTTGCTGGCGTCATCCCAGGAAAACCGCCGGGCCAGCAGCATCAGCGCCTGCTCCAGCAGCAGCCCGATCGCGCCGATAATGAAAATGGCGATCAGAATGTGTTCCACGTTGAGGTTGTTCCACTCGTTCCAGATCCAGAAGCCAATGCCGAGGCCGCCGGTGAGCATCTCCGCCGCGACGATCACCAGCCAGGCGATGCCGATCGACAGACGCACCCCGGTCAGCAGCGCCGGCAGTACCGCCGGGAACAGAATTTTGCGCATCACCGTCCACTCGGAGAGCTGCAGCACCTGGGCGACGTTGAGGTAGTCCTGCGGCACCCGGCGCACGCCTTCGGCGGTGTTAATCACCATCGGCCAGATCGAGCAGATAAAAATGGTCCAGCTGGAGGCCGGCTCGGCCTTCTGAAACAGCAGCAGGCCGATCGGCAGCCAGGCCAGCGGGCTGACCGGGCGCAGCAGCGCGATAATCGGGTCAAACATGCGGCCGACAAACGCAAAGCGGCCGATCAGGAATCCGGCCGGGATCCCGACCAGCGCGGCGAGGCCAAAGCCCACCGCCACCCGCTGCAGCGAGGCCAGCACGTTCCAGCCAATCCCCTGGTCGTTCGGGCCGGCGTTGTAGAAGGGATTGGCGAACAGCGTCACCGCCGCGTGCCAGGTGCTGAGCGGGCCGGGGAAGCCGTGGGCGTTCAGCGCGGCAATCTGCCAGACGGTCAGCAGCAGCAGCGCACCGCAGATGGCCGGGATCAGCCGCTGCAGCAGCGGACGTAACGGATTAGTCATGGTGATGCTCCTCAGCGTTTCATCGCAAAGCTGGCGGCGTACTCCGCCGGTTTCGTGCCGTCCCACACCTTGCCGTCCATCAGCGTGCTGCTGCGCAGCGGGCTGGCGGGGGTGCTGATGCCGCCTACCGCCGTCGCCGCCTGCTGCCAGATATCCGTGCGGTTGACCTGTTTCGCCACCGCCAGATAGTCCGGATCGGCTTTCAGCAGCCCCCAGCGCCGCTGCTGGGTCAGGAACCACATGCCGTCCGACAGCCACGGATAGCTGACCCGGCCCTCGTCAAAGAAGCGCATCGGGTGCGCGTCCTGCCACTGGCGGCCGATGCCGTTGTCATACTGGCCAAGCATGCGGCCTTCGATGGTCTCCGGTCTGGTATTCAGGTACGCGCGTCCGGCGATCACCTGCGCCGTCTCGCGGCGGTTGGCGTCAGAGGCATCAATCCAGCGCGCCGCCTCCAGCACCGCGGCGGTCAGCGCGCGGGCGGTGTTCGGGTTCTCCTGCACCCACTGGCTGCGGGTGGCGAGGATCTTCTCCGGGTGATCCGGCCAGATCTGCTGGCTGGTGGCGGCGGTAAAGCCGATGTTTTCCGCAATCGCCCGCTGGTTCCACGGCTCGCCGACGCAGTAGCCGCTCATATTGCCGATCTTCATGTTCATCACCATCTGCGGCGGCGGCACCACCACGGTGCGCACGTCGTTAAACGGGTGGATGCCCGCCTCGGCCAGCCAGTAGTAGAGCCACATCGCGTGGGTGCTGGTCGGAAAGGTATGGGCAAAGGTGAAGCTGCCCGGTTCCTGCCCGCTGACCGCCTTTTTCAGCGCCGCGGCGTCGGTGACGCCCGCCGCCTTCAGCTGTGCGGAGAGGGTGATCGCCTGGCCGTTCTGGTTCAGCGTCATCAGGTTCGCCATGTCGTGCTGCGGCCCGGCCACCCCCAGCTGCAGGCCGTAAATCATGCCGTACAGCGCGTGCGCCGCGTCCAGTTCGCCGGAGGTCAGCTTGTCGCGTACCGCCGCCCAGCTGGCTTCCTTACTCGGCTGCAGGCTGATGCCGTACTTTTTGTCGAAGCCTTTTATCGCCGCCATCACCACCGGCGCGCAGTCGGTCAGCGGAATAAAACCCACGCGCACCACGCTTTTTTCCGGCGCGTCCGACCCTGCGGCCCAGGCCCGGTTCAGCACGCCCGGCAACAGATAACTGCCGCCTAGCGCCGCGCCGGCGGTAAGAAAATGACGCCTGGTCAGCGTTAATCCCGGTTTGCTCATCGTCTGGCTTCCTGAAAAAAGAGAATAAAAAAAGGCGTCCTCCGACATGCACGGGGCATGCGGCTGGACGCCTTTATCCAAAGCACTCGCTCTGCCGCCATTGGCAAAACAAATGCATGTTTGTTGTTACTCTCTCTTGCAAGCCCTGTGCCAGAGCCGGAATTTTCCTGCACCCCCCGCCGTTAGCGGGACGGAGCGGTTGGTACTTTCCCCCTGACCGTGGTGAGACCGTCCTGCTGCCCTGCGGTGAAGCAGGATATGCACACTCTTCGTGCAGGCTTTAGCCCTGCTCCTCGCCGAAGGCCGGCGCGACCGCCAGCAGCGCGGCGGCGATCTCACCGATGCGCTTATTCTGGTTCATCGCCATTTTGCGCAGGGTCTGGAACGCCCGATCTTCACTGTAGCCCTGCAGGCGCATCAGCAGCAGTTTGGCGCGGTCCACCTGCTTACGCTCCTCGATTGAGGCGCGCATCGCCGCCAGCTGGTCGTCCTGATCCTGCAGCCGCTTCGACTGCTGCTGAATCAGCTCCAGCACCGAGCGGCCGAGCTTTGGCGTCAGTCCGCCCGCCTCAAGCGGCGCCTGCTGCGCCCCCTGCCACGTCTCCCCGGCCAGCACCAGGCTGAACGCCGGGGCCGCCTGCGCCTGCGGCACCCGCAGCTGCAGTTCGGCCGCCGACAGCGGCGCCCCGGCCTCGGCGATGCTCTGGCGGCAGCGCTGCATCAGCGCCACGGCCAGCTGGTCTTCCACGGTTTTCAGGCCGTCGATGCGCCGGGTCAGCCGCTGATACCAGTGCAGCGCCATCGCCGCGCCCTGCCGATCCGGGCGGGAACCGGTACAGGCGATGCGCCGCAGCCGTTCCATCTCACCTTCCGCACCGCCCAGCCCGTGCCAGCACTGCAGGCTGTTCGCGTCGGCAAACTGCTCAAAATAGCTGAAGCAGCGCTCCTGCGCCTCAATCAGCGCCACCATCTGCTGGCTCTGCGCCGGGGTAAACTCACCGGCGGCAAAGCCGGCAGACCCGATGGCACGCTCCTGCCCGGCCAGCTCCTTGGCGTGCATAAAGCTGAACATCGCCAGCAGCGCCCGCGAGACGCCGGGATCCGAGGCGGTATCCACCATCTCAAACACCAGATTCAGCAGCTGACCGATGGCGTTATTAAAGGTGCTCATCGCGGTGGCGTGGCTCACCGCCAGCAGCCGGACCGACTGACGCAGCGCGTCCAGCGCCTCCAGCGCGCAGAGCGCGGCGGCGATGCGGCTGAACAGGCGACTGTTACCGGCGCGCGGGCTGTCGGCAGCGGGCAGCGGCGGCAGCAGCGCCAGCACGCTCTGCAGAGAGCGGCCGACGTCGCGCCCGCGCTGCGGCAGCTCGTCGCCAAACAGCTGCCCCTGCGAGCAGAGCCAGATATTGCTGGCACCGCGCTCGCGCTGTAAAACGTGGATCAGCTGACTGATTTCACCGGTGAGTCGCCCGGCCTGCAGCAGCTGCTGCAGGCCGGCAATTTCGCTCTGGCGTGAGGCCGCCAGCCAGGCAAGGGCGGAAGAGGAGGCGAGGCGCATTCTGTTCTCCAGTCATAAAATACTGACCACAACCAAGCAAAAACCATGCCGTTGCTGCGGACATACGCGTAGTGCAGGCTCAGCGAGCTGATTATAAAGCAGTGCGCGCGCGCGTTATTGACGCTAATCAAATTGCCGTTTCCACGGCTATCAGGCACACTCTGCCAGAGCGGACCTGCGGCGGTAACATGTTCAACCTGACTCTGCAATGGTTCCCATTCTTAAAAGCGTCAGGTAAACTTATGGCCGATTTTATCTTGATGTAATTCAGGGCAATTTTCCTGACTGCAACCTTACGGGGATCATAGTGAAAATTTATCTCGCGTTAACCCTGCTGGCCGTGCTGAGCGTGGCGGGATGTAAAGCCCCTGGCACCCCACCGACGGATGACACCCTGGTAACCAGCGAGGTTAACGGTGTGCGCCTGACGCATCGCTATGCGGTACAGCCGCCGCAGACTTTTACACCGATCGATCGGCCCTATCGCGCCCTGTATAAGGCGTCGGTGATGACCCGCCCGGACTACAGCGGCAAGGTGGTGCGTTACCTGGAGAACGGTAAGCCGTTTACCGCGCTGGGAATGGCGGACGGCTGGCTGGCGGTGGCCGACACCGGGGGTACGGAGTTGCTCGGTTACGTGCCGCAGAAGGCGGCGGTAAAAAGCGAGCTCTATGATGCCACCCTGCGCAACGACCGGCCGCGCCCGCGTAAGAGCAGTAAAAAAGTCTGCGTTGACGTCGGCGGCGAAGGAAAAGCCTGCCGTGACGGCAGCACGGCGACCTGGATTATTCAGTAAACGCCCGAACGCCCGCACAGTTACCCCGTCAGGATCGCGCCACCCGCGCCTGACGGTTCACAGCCGAGAATAACGATACCGCAATGACGCCGGAACTTCCCGCCAGCACGGCCGCCGTAAAGGTCCAGGACTATCGCCTGCTGACCGCTGCCGCCCCGCTGCTCAACGCCATCGTGCAGATCCGCCAGGCCGCCACCCATGACGACCCGGCCGGCCTGCGCCAGCAGCTGGTGGATGAAATCCATCAGTTCGAGGCCGTTGCCCGCCAGAGCGGTTTGCCGTTCGAAACGCTGATCGGTGCCCGCTACTGCCTGTGCGCGGTGCTGGATGAAGCGGCGGCGAAGACGCCGTGGGGCAGCCGTGGCATCTGGTCCGGCAACGGCCTGCTGGTCACCTTTCATAACGAAAGCTGGGGCGGCGAAAAGGTGTTTCAGCTGCTGGCGCGCCTGTCGCAGCATCCGGCGACGCATCTGGAGCTGCTGGAAGTGATCCACTACTGCCTGCTGCTCGGCTTCGAGGGGCGCTATCGCGGTGCGGAACAGGGCCGCCAGCAGCGGGAAGCGCTGCGCGAACGCCTGGCGCAGCTGATCCGTGACACCCGCAGCCGGCAGGCAGCTGCCCCGATGCCGGCGGCAGAGGAGCCGGCGATCGTGCGGCCGCGCTGGCAGGCGCCGATCCCGCTGTGGGTCTGCGCCGCCTGCGCCCTGCTCTGTGGTGCGCTGGTGTTCTCCACCCTGAACTGGCGGCTGGGTAAGGCCACCGAGCCGGTGCTGCAGCAAATCTGGCAGATCCCGCTGCCGGCCGCGCTGCCGGGGCTGCGCGGTAACCCGTCGCAGACCCTGCAGGAGCTGCAGCAGCGGCTTAGCGATCTGATCGACGCCCGCCAGCTGGACGTCACCGACAGCGAAAGCGGCAGCAAGATTATTTTGCCCGCGGACCGCCTGTTCGTCGCCAACAGCGCAGAGCTTACTGCGCAAGGCCGGGCGCTGATCGCCCGCGTGGCGGCGGCGCTGGAAACGGCAAAAGGCACGCTGCTGGTCTGCGCTTACACCGACGACAGCCCCGTTGAGTTCAGCCGCTTCCCCACCCGCTGGGACTATACCCAGGCTCAGGCGCACAGCGCCGGGACGCTGTTACAGCAGCTGCTGGCCCAGCCGGGCATGACGCTACGCAGCGAGGGCCGCGGCGACAGCCACGCGCGCCTGCCGAACGACAGCGGTGAAAACCGGGCAATCAACCGTCGGCTGGAGATCATTCTGCAGCCTGCACCGGACGACGGCGGCAATGACAGCAAAAATTCTGGAAAATCCTGATGCCTCACCTCGTGCGTTTCCTCTCTAACCGCCGCCTGTTCTGGGGGCTGACCGGCGTGCTGGCGCTGTCGGCGCTGATCTGGCTGGTCGCCCCGCTGCTGCCCGCCACCCGGTTTGGCGATCCCGGCAGCCGCCTGAGCCGCCAGCTGCTGATCGCGCTCTGCCTGCTGCTGTGGTTCCTGCTGCAGCTGCTGCCGCAGCTATGGCGCAGGCGGACGAACGCCCGCCTGCTGGCTCGTCTGCAGATGAGCGGCGAGGAGCAGGCCGAACTGCAGGCGACCGGCGAGATGCTGGACGACCGTTTTCTGCAGGCGCTGCAGCTGCTGAAAACCGCGCAGTTTGGCAGCGCTGCGCCGCGTGGACTCGCCGGCTGGCTGGCCCACCGCCGCGCGCCTTACCTCTATCAGCTGCCCTGGTACCTGATTATCGGCGCGCCCGGTGCCGGTAAAACCAGCGCGCTGGTCAACTCCGGGCTGGAGTTTCCGCTGGCAAGCCCGCTGGGCAACACCGCGATGCGCGGCATTGGCGGCACCCGTCACTGCGACTGGTGGTTCAGCCGCCAGGCGGTGCTGCTGGATACCGCCGGGCGCTATGCGCTGCAGGAGAGCCAGCGCACCCGTGACGCCGGCGAATGGCAGACCTTTATCAGGCTGTTAAAGCGCTACCGCCCGCGGCAGCCGATCAACGGCGTGATCGTCACCCTCAGCGTCGCCGACCTGCTTGGCGACGCCGCCTCGGCGCGTCAGGCGCAGGCCAGCGCGTTGCGTCAGCGTCTGGAAGAGCTGCATCAGCAGACCGGTATTACCTTCCCGGTCTACGTGATGGTCACTAAAACCGATCTGCTGCAGGGCTTTGTTCGCTACTACCAGCAGCTGGACAAGAGCGAGCGTGCGCAGCGGGTGGGCATCAGCTTCCCGTGGCCGGAACCGGTCAGCCACGCGCAGCTGCTGGCCGAGTTCACCCCGCGCTTTCAGCAGCTGTGCGGCCAGCTGACCGCCGGGCTGGCGGATCGCATGGCCCAGGAAACGGATCTCAGCCTGCGCGCCGAATGCTTTCAGTTTCCCCAGGAGTTCGCGGCGCTGGCCCCGCTGCTGACCGACTATCTCAGTACGCTGTTTGCCAGCGACCGGCAGCCGGCGGGCTGCATTCCCCGCGGGCTCTTCTTCACCAGCGCCACCCAGGAGGGGCTGCCCTTCGATCGGGTAATGGGCGAGCTGTCGCGCAAGCTGCAGCTGCCGCCGCGCCGGCAGCCGTCGCTCTCCGACTGGGACAGCGTCAGCCGCCAGGCACCGATCCCGGCCGGTAAAGGCCAGAGCTTCTTTATCCACGATCTGCTCACCCGGGTGGTGTTTGCCGAGCACAGCCTGGCGGGCAGCGACGGCCGCTGGGAACAGCGCCAGCGCCTGCTGCACCGGCTGGGGTACGCCGCGCTTGGCGGCGGCCTGCTGCTGTGCTGCGCGCTGTGGCTGACCAGCTATCAGCGCAATCAGCAGTGGCTGCAGCAGGTCGGACAGCAGCTGCCCCGGATGCAGCAGCAGGCCAGCCGCATCGGCAACCCTGACGGCGAAAGCTTTGCCGATCTGCTACCCTTGCTGAATTCGCTGGCGTCGCTGGCCCACGGCGACGCCTTCGCGCTGGATGCGCCGCCGGCCGCGCTGCGCGCCGGGCTGTATCGCGGCGATCAGGTCGGGGAAGCGGCGACCAGCGTCTACCAGGTCGCGTTAAAATCGCTGCTGCTGCCGCAGGTAACGCTGTTGATTACCGCCACCCTGCGTAATGACGACGGCCAGGACCCGCGCTACAGCCGCCGGGCGCTCAGCGCCTATCAGATGCTGTATCAGCCGCAGCATTACAACGGCGCGTTTCTGCGCGGCTGGGTGATGCAGCAGTTAACGCTGAGCGCGCCGCGGCTGACCGACCAGCAGCGCTCGCAGCTTGAAGAGCACCTGAGCGCGTTGCTGGTCGGTCAGGTGCAGCGCTCACCTTTTGCCCGTGACAACCAGCTGCTCAGAAGGGGGGACGATGATCGCCAGCAGTGAACTACAGTGGTACGGCAAGCTGCCTGCGGCGGGAGACTTCGTGCAACGACGGATGCCACCGGCGCTGAACACGCGCTGGTCACACTGGTTCCAGCAGGGACTGATTGACCGCCAGCATCACCTGCCTGCGGGTGACGTACCGCTGAGCAGCGGGCCGGTGTGGAATTTTGTACTGCCCGCCACCCTCGGGGTGCAGAAGGTCCAGCTGGGCTGCCTGCTGCTCTCGCGCGATCGCGTTGGCCGCACCTGGCCGCTGCTGGCGCAGCACAGTCTTACCGTCTGCGAGTGGCACCCGGCGCAGCTGGACGTCGCCGGGCAGTGGTTTAACGCGCTCGGCGCCACCCTGCTCGCCGCCGTGAACAATGCCACCCCGGCCGACCAGCTGGAGCAGGCGCTGCAGGCGCTGGCGCCGCTGAGCCGCCCCGCGCAGGATGTCAGGCTGGCGGAGCTGGAGTCCGGGGATCGGCCCTGCCGGCTGGCGTGGCAGGAGGTTGCCCGTCGGTTCGATCCGCTGCACTACACCAGCTACTGGTGGACCAATCAGGCCGGCCACGCACCCCTGCAGACCCACCGCCACAGCGGTAACCTGACCGCCCGGCTGTTTACCCAGCTGTTTCATCCCACCGCCGGCAAACGGGCGGGCCGTCACGGCTTCTATCCGCCGATGTTTGACTAGCCGCGCGTTACAGCAGGAAAATCCTATGCGACTGACCCTTTTATCTCCGCCCGCGTCACTGGCCGTCCACTACTACGATTTTATCGCGCCGGGCGGCACGCTGGGGCGCAGCCCCGATAACCAGCTGGTGCTGCCCGACCCTGAACGGGCCATCTCGCGGTTGCAGGCGCTGATCCACGTCGCCCCCGGCGGCGAATGTCGCCTGACGTCACAGGGCAGCGTCACCCCGGTGTGGCATAACGGCGTGGCGCTGACGCGCGGCGACCAGGTACTGCTGACCCACGGTGACCGGCTGGCGATCGGCCCCTGGCAGCTGGCGGTCAGCGACCCGCAGCGGCAGCGGGATGAGCCGGTACGCGACGATCCGCTGCTGCTGTTTGGCGAAGACGCAGCGGACGACGACCCGCTGGGCCTGCTGGATGAACCGGTACCGGCAGCGGATCGCATCCCCCCGACGTTCAGCGCTGAACAGCTGGAAGAGCGCGCGGCCCGTGACGCCGCCGCCCGGCTGGCGATCGACCCGCTGCGCCCGCAGCGCGACGACGCGGATGCGGCGCTGCCGGAACAGCAGCGTCTGCTGCAGGCGCTGGTGGACGGGCTGGGGCTGGAAAACGCCAGCGATGCCCCGCCGCTGACCGAACAGCAGATGTACACCACCGGCCGTATGCTGAGCCTGTTCACCCAGGGCACCGTGGCGCTGCTCTCGTCCCGTTCGATCCTCAAGCGCGGGGTAAAGGCCGAGATGACCCAGATCCTCAACGAGGCAAATAACCCGTTTAAAATCCTGCCCTCCGGCAAAATGGTGATGCGGCAGATCTACCAGAACCCGCTGCCCGGCTTTATGCCGCCGGAACAGGCGGTACGCGATGCGCTGGTCGATCTGCAGGCGCATCAGCTGGGGATGATTGCCGGCATCCGGGCGATTATCGCCGCCATGCTGCAGTCGTTTAACCCGCAGCGGGTGGAGGACGACGCCGTGCGCGAAGGGGTTCTGCCGCGCATCGGGCTGAGCGCCACGCGCAAGGCGGCGCTGTGGGACGCCTTTACCCGCCACTATCAGCACACCGCCGGCGAGATCGAAGATGACTTCCATACGCTGTTTGGCGAGGCTTTCCTGCACGCCTACGAGATGGAGGTTCATCAGTACAAAGACTCGCAGACGCCGGTGGAGGAAGGATGAAAATCAGCGTCGCCTCCTGCTCTGAGGCTGGCCACCGCCAGCGCAATGACGACGTGCTCGGCAGCTGGATCGGCGAGCACGGTGCCTGTTTCGTGGTGTGTGACGGCGTGGGCGGCTACGCGGGAGGCGATCGCGCCGCCACGCTGGTGCGCGATCTGCTGCTGGCCCAGGTCAGCCAGCTGGAGCAGCTGACCCTGCAGAACACCACGGCGGCGGTTGCCGGCGTTGAGGAGGCGATCTGCGCGGCACAGCTGAACGATGCCGGGTGCGCGCAGATGAGCACCACTCTCGCCGCGCTGTTTACCGACCGCGAGCGGCAACGGGTGTGGTGGGCACACGCCGGAGACAGCCGCATTTACCATTTCCGGCGAGGTCAGCTGGCGGGCGTCACCCGCGATCACAGCCTGCGCCAGCAGTTTGCCGACGCCGGTTATGAAAATGCAGGCATAAACGGCCATCTGCTCTATAATGCGCTCGGCGGCCATCACGCGCCCTACGTCAGCTGGCACAGCGAGCTGAACGTGGAAGACGGCGATGCCTTTCTGCTGTGCAGCGACGGTTTCTGGAACCCGCTGAGCGCCGGGGATATGGCGCTGGCGCTGCGGCTGGTCAACTCTCCCGACGAGTGGCTGGCGCTGCTGCTTCAGGCCATCGCGCCGGCGGCCAGAAATGACAATCTTAGCGCCGTGGCGGTCTGGTTTGGTTCGCCGCAGGAAACCACCTTACTGATCTCGCCGACCGACGCCGCCCGGTTTCTGCCGCCACGAGAATAAACGCAGGGATTACGATGAAATTTTGGTCGTCCGCAGCCGCGATGCTGCTGTTCGCCGCCGCCGCCCACGCCGGTGATTATCGCGTCGTCTACTCCCCCAGCCTGGCGCTGGAGGTGTATATCGACGACGTCAGCAGCAGCGAGGCGCAGGCCTGGTGCCGCCAGACGCTGCCGCTGCGTATCGTCGCCGGTAAACCCGCTGATGCCACGGTGCTGAACGGCTTTCTGCCGCAGGTAGGCAATCTGTTAC
>NZ_JRZZ01000019.1:25318-80082 GCF_002865965.1 Erwinia sp. B116 | reverse complement strand
GTTTTGTGGTGAGAATCAGCGAGCGTCGTACGCCGCTGGCGCAGGGCTGCACAGAGTAGCCACGCCGGGATGCAGATCAACCTGTCCGACGGGTCACCCGGTATGTCGGACAGGTCATAAGCGTTTACAATAGTTTCCGCTTTATTGACTCAAGATTTCCCCTTATTACCGGATAGTAGCCTGGCGGCATAAAACCGGCCGCCTTCCCTCTGATAAAAGCCACTGCTGCACCCGCAGAGGCGATAAAAGGGGAAAAAACCGCAAAAACCAACCTCTTTTTCATGCATGATTTTCCCGCGATGATGACGGAAGTTGTTCTTTCTACTGACCCGGGGCCTGGCAAAATGATTAAAATGATCGCCGTCGATATGGACGGCACCTTTCTGAATGATGAGAAACGCTACAATAAAGCGCGCTTTCTTGAGCAGTATCAGCAGATTAAACAGCAGGAGATCAAGTTTGTCGTCGCCAGCGGCAACCAGTACTACCAGCTGATCAGTTTTTTCCCGGATATCCGCGATGAGATCGCCTTCGTTGCCGAAAATGGCGCCAATATTGTCGATAAAGGCGAAACGCTGTTCTGCGGCGAGCTGAGTCAGGACCATCTGGCAAAGGTGCTGTCGGTGCTGTCCGACCTGCCCTACGTTCACGTGGTAGTCTGCGGCCCGCGCAGCGCTTACATGCTGGATACGTCGCCGCCGGCGCTGGTCACGCTGATGTCGAAACACTACCACCGGCTGGAGCTGCGTCAGGATTTCAGCCAGCTGAACGACACCATCTTTAAGTTTTCGCTGAATATGGATGACGAACATATCCCGCAGCTGATGGCCCACGTCGGCCATGCCCTTGACGGCATTGTCACCCCGGTCTCCAGCGGCTTTGGTTTTGTCGACCTGATTATCCCCGGCGTGCACAAGGCGCACGGCCTGGCGCTGTTGCAACAGCGCTGGCAGATTGCAGATAGTGAAGTGGTGGCGGTAGGCGACAGCGGTAATGATGTCGAGATGGTCGCTCACGCCGGCTTTGGCTTCGCGATGGCTAACGCACAACCGGCGGTAAAACAGGTGGCGCGCTTCCATACCGAAAGTAACAACCATGAAGGGGCGCTGAACGTGATCGATCGCGTACTCAACCGCCAGCCACCTTTCGCCTGATCCACGCGTATGAACGCCGCGAGGTTTCTGCCCGCTTATTCAACTTCCGCCCACAGCCGATCCAGAGAGTCCTGCTGCAGCTGCTGATAGAGGCTGAACTCATCAATCACCGCGCGGCCCAGCGCCTGCTCAAACAGGCCCTGGCTGGGGTTGCCGCTGTTCACCTGGCCCTTATCCGTGCCGAGGTTGGACTGGAAAATTCCCGCCGCGCTGACCGGCAGAAAATCTTCGTAGATAATCGGTTCGGCCACCACCGCCCCGCGGGCGATCAGCGCATCCAGATCTTCACCCGGCTCTGCCGGGACCTGCGGGTTACGCCGGAAGCGATACCAGGCCAGCCCTTCGCGGCGCAGCGTATCGTCATCATCCGGGAAGGCGGCAAACACCGCGCTGAGGTGGCGCTGGTGGCTGGCGTTATCCGCCTGTTTCTCCTGCGATGCCTCCAGCAGCAGGCGGTCGTAGAGTGCGCGCCCCTTACGGGTCAGCGCCACGCCGCGCTGTTCGATTTCACCAAAGCGGGCGGTGTGGGTGCCCTGCTGCCGATCGGCAAAGTAAATCTCCTCGTTCAGCGCCTTGAAACTGGTCTGCCGCAGCAGGATCGGGCAGCGCCGCCGCGGTGGCCCTTCGATGATCTCTTTCGGCGTAATACCGTACTCCGGCATCAGCTGCTGCACCCGATCGATATCCAGCGTGCGCGGCGTCAGATGGTTGATATGCGGCCCACGGAAGCAGGCAACGTCGGCCACCAGCCGGTGCTGCCCGAGCAGGGCCTGGTAGGTGGCAAGATCGACGGACGCCTGCTGATGCCAGCGGAAGGTTTCCAGCGCCTGGCGCACAAATTCGTCGGCCTCACCGTCGTCAAATCCCCCCTGCTGCTGCCACAGCGCCAGCAGCTCGCGCAGGCGCGGGGTAAAGATATCGCGCTGTGCCACCACCTCACACACCGTCTGGCGCAGCGCCGGGTCCTCAATCAGCTCTGGTCGCAGCAGCGAGGTAAACACGCGAAACGGGTTAATCTGCAGCGCCTGCTCGCTGACCGGGCGGAACGCCGTGGAGTGCACCGGCACGCCGGCGGCAGAGAGATCGTAATAGCCCACCGGTTCCATCCCCATTACCGCAAACAGCTGGCGCAGGGTGGCAAGCTCGGCCGCGCTGCCGAGGCGAATTGCCCCGTGGCGCTCCACGCTCAGCCGGTTCAGGGCAGCGGGCCACTCTTCCGTGGGCAGCGGCAGCGGCGTGTCCTGCAGCACCTGCTGATTCACCTCACGTACCAGCTGCAGCAGGGTGCCGTACTGCGGCACTTCCGTCTGATACATCGCCGACATGGCCTTAGAAAAACGATCGCGAATATGGTCCGCGCTGATAAATCTTTCACCCATTTATTTTCTCCTGACAACGTCGGTAAAACGCCCCATCGCAGGATAGCAGCCAGCCAGCCGTTAAGTGTTAGTTGCATCACAGAACGTAAACGGAGATTAAAAACAGATTGCAGCGGCAACCTCAGCTGATAGAGAATCTTCTTAGCGAAATATTTAGACATGAGTTAGTTAATTGCAACACAGGGTTGTTACTGTTTTTCGGCATGCCGATTAACGGGCAAAACCTGAATGACGTCAGCGCGTAGTGAATGCTACGACCGCGACGTCATTCAGGTTTTTTTTTGCTCAAAAAAAGGCCAGAACAAGGTGGGGGAATTGCCAGCGTCAGAGAAAAAAATATAAAACGCTTTTAAAAACATCTCGCTGCCGGAGGGATTGCAGCGATTAAATAATGCCAGTCAGCAGGTTGACCGGCAGGGGATTTTATTACCTTTAATTAATAATAATTCACCAGGGGAAACTCAAAAGTGAAAAAACATGCCCTTAAGATGATAGCGGTTTTAATGACTTCGGCACTGGCTACGCCCCACGTATTCGCGGCGAAGCTGACCCTCGAACAGCGTCTGGAATTATTAGAGAAAGAGCTGCAACAGACTAAAAGCGAATTCCGTGAATATAAGGCACAGCACGAAAATCAGACTATAGCAAAACGTGCTGCCACCCGGCCGACCACGGCAAACGCCGCGGATCTGGATACCTCTGGCACCGCTGGCAGCGCGACGGCTCCCGTGCCGGTTGACGCCAGCTCCACCGTCGACGTGGCCAGCAGCAACGGCCAGAACAGCCAGCCGGTCAGCCTGAAAGATATCAGCAAGTACGTGAAAGAGGATATCGGCTTCAGCTACAACGGCTATATCCGCACCGGCTGGGCAACCGGTAACCACGGTTCACCGAAATCCTACGCTATCGGTTCGGTAGGCCGCTTCGGCAACGAGCACTCCGGCTGGTACGATCTGCAGTTTAAACAGCGGGTGTATAACCAGAACGGTAAAACCGCCCACGCGGTGGTGATGCTGGACGGTAACGTTGGCCAGCAGTACGGCTCCGGCTGGTTCGGTGAAAACGCCGGCAACGAAAACATCATGCAGTTCTCCGATATGTACCTGACCACCACCGGCTTCCTGCCGTTTGCACCGGAAGCGGACTTCTGGGTCGGTAAACACGGTCTGAAGAAATATGAAATCCAGATGCTCGACTGGAAAAGCCTGCGTACCGACGTCGGCGGCGGCCTTGGCATAGAAAACTGGCAGGTGGGCGCCGGTAAACTGGACCTCGCTCTGACCCGGGAAGACTTCGACGTCTACTCGCGCGATCTGAGCAGCAAAACCCAGATGAACAGCAACTCGGTGGAAGCACGTTATAACGATCTGCCGCTGTGGGACAGCGCCACGCTGAGCCTGATGGCCAAGTACACCATGGCCAATAAAAATGATACGCAGAAGAGCGCTGAAAATGACAAAAGCTACTTCGCGGTCAAGGATTCTGCCCTGTTAACGGCGATCCTGCACCAGAAGATCGGTGAGAAAGGCTACAACGATATCGGCCTGCAGGGGGCCACCAACTCCTCAGCCAGCAGCTTTGCTAACTACTCGGGTGCCAGCTCGGCGATGAGCTTCAACGGCTACTATTATGGCGACCACACCAACGGTACCGCCTACCGCCTGTTCTCGCAGGGCGAAGCCTACCTCAGCGACAGGATCATTATGGCCAACGCCGTGGTGCTGTCACAGGGTAGTGACGTCTACAGCTATGACACCGGCGCGCACAGCGACTTTAGCAGCGTGCGCACCGTGGTACGTCCGGCGTGGATCTGGGACACCTATAATCAGACCGGCGTAGAGCTGGGCTGGTTTACCCAGACCAACAAAAAAGAGGACGGCGAGAAGCTGAAAGAGTCTGGTTACAAAACCACCCTCTACCATGCGCTGAAGGTGGATACCAGCATCCTCAACTCGCGTCCGGAGATCCGCTTCTACGGCACCTGGCTGCGTATGCTGGATAATGAGCTGTCCAACTACAGCTTTGCCGATAACAAAAAAGACCAGTTTACCGTCGGCGTGCAGGCTGAGGTCTGGTGGTAATACGCCCGGCTAATCACGCGAAATAAGGAAACCGACCATGAAGAAACGTACGCTTACACTGCTGTTCTCCAGCCTGCTGCTGGGGGGCACCCTGCCCGCTCAGGCGCTGACGCTGCCGGCGGATTTTCCGACCCTGCCACCGCAGGATCGGGCGGTCACGCAGTATGTGACCGGCGTTAACGCGGACAACAGCATCACCTTCCGCCTGTTTGCACCCCAGGCAAAACAGGTGACGCTGTTTACCAGCGTGCCACCGGAAACCATCGTCTCACAGCCGATGACCCGCGACGCCGACGGTATCTGGAGCTTCCGCTCCGCGCGGCTGCAGCCGAACCTGTATGAGTACTTCTTCACCGTAGACGGTTTCCGCAGCGTGGATACCGGCACCGCCAGCGTTAAGCCGCAGCGCCAGGTCAATACCAGCCTGGTGCTGGTGCCGGGCAGCGTGCTGGATGAACGCCAGGTGCCGCACGGCGAGCTGCGCGCGCTGACCTATCACTCGGCTGAGCTTAAACGCGAACGCCAGGTGCTGGTGTGGACGCCGCCGGGCTACGATGGCCGTGGGGCACCGCTGCCGGTGCTCTACTTCTATCACGGCTTTGGTGACAGCATCCGCTCGGCGGTGGATCAGGGACGTTTCCCACAGATCATGGATAACCTGCTGGCAGAGGGGAAGATCAAACCGATGCTGCTGGTGATCCCGGATACCGAAACCGATACCGCCACCACCACCCCGGAAACCTACGTGCCGAAAGAGCGCCGCAAGGAGTTCTATCCGCGTAACGCCGATGCGGCCGACCGTGAGCTGATCCACGATATTATTCCGCTGATTAACCAGCGCTTTAACGTCCGTCGCGACGCCGGCGGCCGCGCGCTGGCCGGGCTGTCGCAGGGCGGCTATCAGGCGCTGGTCTCCGGCATGCGCCACCTGGAGTCGTTCAGCGCGCTGGCGACCTTAAGCGGCGTGACGGTGACCACGGTGCCGGATGCAAAAGTATCGGCACAGCTGGCGCGGCCGGATGAGATCAACCGCCAGCTGGTGAATTTCACCGTGGCGGTGGGCGCTGAGGACAGCATCACCGGTAAGGATATCGCCGGGCTGAAGCAGACGCTGGAGCAGAACGGCGTGAAGTTTGACTATCAGTCGGTGCCGGACCGCGGCCACGAGATGGATTTCTGGCGGCCGGCCTATATCCGCTTCGTGGAGAAGCTGTTCCGCTAACGAGGGTGATTTTTTATCAATGATGAATTATTGACCTGATAAAAGGTTGCGATTAACCTCTCATCGTTAACGGTGGGTGCATGTGATAATCGTCTTACGGGCAACCACCAACTGCCCCAAAGACAAAAAAAAAGAATCTGGCGTTAAGCCAGATTCTTTTTTTTACCTGCGGAAATTTGTCGGCAAGAGCGCGGGCAGCTGTGCCGCCCGCGGCCGGTTACAGGTCCGGATACATCTCCAGCAGGCGGCGCGTCACGCCGTTGGTCCAGCCGAAGCCGTCCTGCAGCGGATACTCGCCGCCGCCGCCGAGCAGTGCCGCATCGCCGGTTACATTGTACTTCTCCACCATCTTATGGTGCTGCTGATAGGTGGCGCTGACCGTATGCAGCCAGCGGCGGGCGATCTCCTGCGCCAGCAGCGCGTCACCGTAGCTGCTGAAGCCTTTAATCGCCATCCACTGCAGCGGTGCCCAGCCGTTGGGGCTGTCCCACTGTTCGCCGCTCTCCTCCATGCTGCTCAGCAGCCCGCCCGGCGCCAGCAGGTAGTCGCGCACCGCCTTCGCGGTACGGGCAGCCTGGTCGAGGCTGGACATGCCCACGTAGACCGGCGTCACCGCCGCCGCCGAAAACGTCGCCTGCCCGCCTTCGCGCCAGTTATAGTCGCGGTAGAGTCCGGCCTGGTCATCCCACAGGTAGTGATTAACCGCCTTACGGCGTTTCAGCGCCAGCTGCTGGAAGCGCTCGGCGGTATCCAGATCGCCTTCGGCGGCCGAAAGACGCGCAATCGCGGTTTCCAGCTTATAAATCAGCGCGTTCAGATCGACCGGCACGATACTGGTGGTCTGGATGCTCTCCATCCGCCCTGCTTCACTCAGCCAGCGTGAGCTGAAATCCCAGCCGGACGCCGCCCCGGCGCGCAGATCGCGATACACCTCGCTGGCCGGGCGCGCTGAACGGCGGGCGGTTTCCACATCCTCAAAGTACGACTCATCGCGCGGCGTATCGCGGTCGTCCCAGTAGCGGTTCAGCACCGATCCGTCAGGCATCCTTACCACATGGCGGTAAGCCTGGTTCGGGACAAGGTCATCCTGCCCGTCCATCCAGAAGGCGTATTCGCTTTTCAGCTGCTTCAGGTAGCGCGTCGCTTCATTAATGCCGTTTTTCTCGAACAGTTCGACCATCATCGCGAATACCGGCGGCTGCGAACGGCTGAGATAGTAGGTCCGGTTACCGTTAGGGATATGGCCGTAGGTATCAATCATCCAGGCAAAATTGTCCGCCATATGCCGCAGCAGATCGCCGCGCCCGCTGGCGGCAAAACCGAGCATGCTGAAGTACGAATCCCAGTAGTAGGCTTCACCAAACCGCCCGCCCGGTACCACATAGGGTTTTGGCAGCGGCAGCAGCGACGAAAACTCGCCGTGGCTGGCCGGATGGCGGGTCAGAACCGGCCACAGCCCGTCAATATGTTCCGCCATGCTGTTTTGCGGATCGGAAACGTAATGGCTCTCATGGACGACCGGCAGCTCGAAGTTCTCCAGCACAAAATCCAGCAGACTGAAGTCGTCGCGCTCGCGCGCCAGGTAGTAGCGGAACAGGATCTGCTCCGGCTCCCGCTTCGGGGTACAGTCGGCAAAAGTTTTGCTGTCCGCAAAGACGCGTGACATCTGCACCGCCTCAAACAGGTCCTGATAACGATCTGCCGGGGTGAGGATATCCGAAACCGGCAGGCCGCGAATGGTCTCCGGCTGCGGTTCAACTACCGCGTCCGGTCCGGCTTCGTAATCGTGGTACCAGGCTTCATATTCAGTATGGTTGTTGTCGATCATCGCTTGATTCTGATTAAAAGTGATAAGAACCTCCTGATGCCAAACGCTACTGGCAATAATTAGCGTGGTGAATGTTATGGCGAACACTCATTATAGTCGTCAGGAGTGACACTGCAACCCAATGTTTCTATTACAGTTAATATGTAAATATGTCTAAAAATAACTGTGGCGTGAGAATATTTCTATTTACCGGAAAACGCTGAGTTTATTTTCTCCCCCAGGGTAAAGTCAGGTAAATAATCAGGCTCACCGGTGATATTACAGATTTGTAAACTCTAACAATTGCCCGTTTTTTGCGCAATGATTTTGCAATAAGCAGTGATAAAACCTGGCCGGCAGCCTCGCGCCTCACGCTCTGCAGCACCTTCCCGGATTACCCCTTTGCCACCTGTATCCTGCGTACGGCAGCCGCGAGCCGCACAGACCCCAGCACCCAGACGCACAAATTTTACCGCTGTGATTTACTTCTCACTGCCGGGAAAATAAACTATCGCACCATTGTAGAATGACCCGATTTCTGTATTCACCCGCGCCCCTCAGGCAGAGGGTTAACCTGAAAGGATTGATATGACCCTGCATCTCTGGCTGGCTTATACCGGCGTGATCGCCGCGCTGATCGCCATCCCCGGCCCGTCGGCACTCATCAGCATGACCCACGGCCTGCGCTACGGCCGCCAGAAGGCGCTGGCCACCATCACCGGTGGGGTACTGGCCGCGCTGATGCTGATGACCGCCTCGGCGCTGGGCCTCGGCGCGATTCTGGCCGCCTCGACCACGGCGTTTACCGTGCTGAAAGTGGTGGGTGCCGCTTATCTGATCTGGCTGGGCATCTCCGCCTGGCGCGATAAAGGCGATGAAACGCCGATGGCGACGCCGGATGTGGAAGAGTCCGCCGGTGCGCTGCGTCTGTTCCGCAAAGGCTTTATGGTCGGCATCAGCAACCCGAAAGACCTGCTGTTCTTCGCGGCGCTGTTCCCGAACTTTATCGATGCCAGCCAGCCGCATGCGCTGCAGTTTGCCACCCTGGCGCTGACCTGGGCGGTGCTGGACGGCAGCATTATGTTCGCCTATGCCTGCGCCGGTCGCCGTCTCTCCGGGCTGTTCGCTAACCCGAAACGCCTGCGCCTGCTGAACCGCTCGACCGGCACGCTGTTTGTGTTTGCCGGCGGTGCGCTGGTCGCCTCGGCGAAATAAGCCCGTCCCGCCGCTCTGGCGCGACCCGGAAAGCTAAAAGCCTGCATTTTCGCAGGCTTTTTTTATGCGGCCGCTGGCGCGTGCATAGGCAAACAGCCCGCCCGCGGCAATGATATTTGCCAGCTCACCCACCGGTTCAATCTCTGCCGTCTCACCGCTGCTCAGCAATCGGACCCGTTGCGTCAGCGGGTCAATTTCGACCCGATCGCCGGTCTGCAACCGCTCGCACAACCGTGCCGGTGACGCTACCGGCAGCACTTCGCCGGTTGCCACGCAGTTGCGGAAAAAGATACGTGCATAGGACTGAGCAATCACCGCCTGCACCCCGGCCGCCCCCAGCGCGATCACCGCGTGCTCGCGCGACGACCCGCAGCCAAAGTTGTTGCCGGCAACGATAATCGGGTACGCCGCCCGCTTACCGCTGGCATCAAGGAATGGCGCTGCCCCTGGCGGCAGCCCGCACATCGCCAGACCGGCCAGCTGGGCATAGCCCGCAGGCGTTGACGGATTGACCTTGAGATATTCAGCGGTGAGGATCTGATCGGTATCAATATTGTCGCCCAGCACGTAGACCGGACCTGTGATGATGTGATTCATGGGCATACTCCTGCCAGCAGGGCCGGATCGGTGATTTCACCGCGCACGGCGGCGGCGGCCACCGCATAGGGTGAGGCGAGGTAAATCTGCGCGCTTTTGTGCCCCATGCGGCCGACAAAGTTACGGTTAGTGGTGGAAATCACCGACACCGGCTCGTTCACCCGGCCAAAGGTGTCGGCTGGCCCTCCGCAGCAGGCGGCGCAGCCTGGCTCGGGGGAGAGCTGCACTCCGGCACCGGTGAGGATCTGGTACACCGATTCGCCCTCGATTTGCGTCATAATCAGCCGGTGAAACACCTCTCTGGTGGCCGGCACGGCAAAGGTAGGGATCGCGACCTTCTGCCCGCGCAGGATCTGCGCCACCGCGATAAAGTCCTCCAGCTTGCCGCCGGTGCAGGACCCGATATAGGCGCGGGCGACCTGCACATTGCGCAGCCGACCGATCGGCACCACGTTATCCGGCGAGTGCGGCCGCGCCACCAGCGGCTGCATGGCGCTGACGTCAATCTCCACCACCCGGCTGTAGACGGCGTCCGCATCCGGTTCAACTACGGCGTAAGGCACGTCGGTGCGCGTGGCCAGATAGTCGAGGGTGGCCTGGTTCGGCACCATAATGCCGTTTTTGGCCCCGCACTCCACCACCATATTGCACATCGTCATCCGTTCCTCCACCGACATCGCCTCGATCGCCGGGCCGCCGAACTCGATGCTTTCATAGGTGGCACCGTCGACGGTCAGCTCGGCCAGCAGCGCGAGGATCAGATCTTTGGCCTGCACGTAGCGCGGCTTCACGCCGCGGTAGTTGACGCGAATGCTGGCCGGCACCTTGAGCGGGATCTCACCGGTGCCCAGCGCATAGGCGGCGTCGGTGATGCCAAGCCCGATGGCGAAGCAGCCAAACGCCCCGGCGGTCACGGTGTGCGAGTCGGTGCCCAGCAGCACCTCGCCGGGGCGGGTGTGGCCGCCCTCTGCCAGGCCAATATGGCACACGCCTTTATAATCCGGCGTGCCGACGTCATAGAAATATTTCACCCCCTGCTCGCGGGCGAATTCACGCATCACGCGAATATTTTGATTAGCCTGCGGGTCGGCGGAATAGACGAAGTGATCCGAAATTAAAATAAATCGCTCGGCATCCCATATTTTCGCCCGATCGCCAAACTCTTTTTTAAATACGCTGGCGACGCCCGGCATACAGGGATCGTGCGACATTAATATATCCACTTTCGCCCAGACTATTTCTCCAGGCAATACGCTATCGCGCCCGCTGGCATGAGCGAGAATTTTCTGACTGATGGTCTGCCCCATTTAAATAGCTCTCTTTCTTATTGAACTCACATTGCCGTTGCTGTTATTTATTAACTTACTCTTTTTCTCTGCGCAGTAAACCGGGAACATGCTAATATCAGCCATTGTTTCCCTCTAAAAACAATCCAGGACCGAGATGAGCGATTTTGAAAACCTGAGCGGGATGATTATTTTTGCCAAAGTGGTTGAAACGCTGAGTTACACGGAGACGGCGAAAGTGCTCGGGCTGGCGAAATCCTCGATCAGCAAGGAGATCTCCGCGTTGGAGGTGCGCCTCGGCGCCCGGCTGCTGGAGCGTACCACCAGGCGAATTAAGGTCACCGAAGTTGGCATGACCTACTATCACTACTGCTATCGCATCCTGCAGGAGGTGAAAAGTGCCGACCTGTTTATCCGCCAGTTTCATGAAGAGCCAACCGGCAGCCTGCGGGTGGCCGCACCGGTGACCTTCGGCTGCCAGTGCATCGTGCCGGTGCTCAATCAGTTCGTCGCCAGCAACATTCACGTCAGCGTCGATCTCGATCTGACCGACCGCCCGGTCAGCCTCGACGACGACGGCGTTGACCTGGTGATTGCCATCCGCCGCGAGCTGCCCGGCCACGGCCACTATCGCCCGCTGATGGATATCGCCTGGGGGCTGTACGCCGCGCCAGGCTATTTACAGCAGCATCCGGCCATCAGCACCCCTGACGATCTGCCGCGCCACGACTTTATTCTTTTCCGCGGGCCAGCCCACACCATTTCACTGCCGTTTCGCAAAGAGAAGCTGAAAAAAGATATTGAGGTGCGCAGCCGTTTTCGCGCTAATAACAGTATTGCACTGTTAACCTCAGCACAGGCGCAAACGGGGATTGCCTATCTTCCCAGCTATATTGCGGAAGAGGCGGTGGCCAGCGGCAGCCTGGTACAGGTATTGCCCGACTGGGAAATGGATGTGTATAAATCTTACGTGATTATGAAGAGTGAAAACTATATCTCTCCACGCGTGCGCTTATTTGTGGAAGCGTTACAGAAAGCATTAGCAGAATAAAAATCCCGCAGGCGTTCGCTTTACGTTCCGGGCACCGCCTTACAGCAACGAAAAAGCCCGCAGTATGCGGGCTTAAGTCTGTTTAACCTGAGCGGGTTAAGCGGCTGAATTAATAGTAGTTACCGTGGCGGTAGTCCCAGGTGGTAAAGGTGTCAGACAGCATCGACATAATCTTATCCACGTCCAGACCTTTACGGATCAGTACCGGGCATGGCGTGATGTTGCGCTCGCCTTTCTGCTCAGGAACCAGTTTACCGGTTTCGTCTACCATCGCCACCATCACACCCTGCTCGTAACGGGTCTTTTCAGACTCATTTGGCTGGATAGATTTCACGTAGTCGTTGGCCGCAATAATCAGGTCAGCGTGCTGCTCGATGCGCTCGCCGATGCCTTCCACCAGGCCACGGTTGCCTTTGCCAGACGGGTTAGCCGAGCTGGCGAAGGAGAACTTACCGTGGTTTTCCCACAGCTCTTTCGCCAGGTTTTCGCCCGGGACACCAAACTTGATCACGAAGCAGCTGGTCTGACGGCCGTCCATCATCAGGTCTTTGGAACCGTCTTCAGGAATACGCGCCACCGCTTCTTCTTTCCACGGCAGGATGCAGCCCAGCAGCACGTCCTGGTCCCAGTGCTGCTGATACAGCGATTCGATTTCCGGGTTCAGCTGCGCCAGCTCTTTCAGCTGCTCCAGCGAGCCGCACAGCACCACGCCCGGCTTGTTACGGTTACGCTGCTTGGCGTCGAACTTGCGCTCCAGGCCTTTGGCATCAGAGGTCATGATGATGTAGCCGACTTTGGTCGGGCAGACGATCATGCCGCCTTCAGCAGACAGGATCTCAACGGCTTCCGGCTGTAAGCCACCATTCCAGTTAACTACTTTATCGTTCATCGCTACACCTTCGTATTCGGATTTGGTTCAAAAGAGTGTGGGTCATTTCCCGTTGAAACCATCCTGCCACAGCCAGATTTCTTCGCAACAATTAAGCGATTAAACCCTTAATTGTTTCCCACAGGAAACAACTGTGCGGTCTCAGCCGTCAATCGCAGGTCAGCAGAGCGTACAGACCGCAGTTTAACCATGAAAACCCAGTTCGGCGGAGATGGCTTTCGCCGTCGCCACCACCGGTGCCATCAGCTTCTTCACGCCGATCTGCTGCATCTTGGCGGTCGGCAGTGAAACGGAGACCGCGTACTGCACCTGCTGATTGATATCAAAAACCGGCGCGGCGATACAGGAGACGCCCAGTTCGTTCTCCTCCCTGTCCATCGCGGTCTGATGCTGGCGGATGCTCTGCAGCTCCTGCAGCATCTCCGGCAGGCCGGTGATGGTATTTCTGGTCAGCGGCTGAATAACGTCCTGATGGGTCTGCCAGTAGTGCGCCGGATACTCTGCGTTATCCCACGCCATAAAGATCTTGCCCATCGCCGAGCAGTACAGCGGCATATGCTGGCCGATATAGGCGCGGGTGCGCAGCATACCGGTAGTCGGTTCCAGCTTGTAAATCAGGATCACATGGTCGTCTTCGCGGCTGGAGAAGTTGATGGTTTCTCCCACCTCAAGATTCAGCCTCTCCAGATGCGGGGCCGCCACGTGGATCACGTTCAGCGACGACAGCGCCTTCTGCCCGACCGAGATAAACTTCGTGGTCAGCCGGTAGCTGCCCGCTGACGGTGCCTGGGTGACGTAGCCGCTGCTGTGCAGCCCCTGCAGCAGGCGGTGCACGGTACTTTTATTCATCCCCGACAGCTCAGACAGGTGGGCCAGCGGGCAGCCGTTCGGATAGTTACTCAGAATTTCAATCAGCTGCAGTCCGCGAAACAGGCTCTGGGTACCGGCAGGCTGCTCTTTTTTATCATCCTTCACTTCATTTTCCGCCTTGGTGCGCATCCACGCTTCCTCTTGGTTTCACCGGGTTGCCAGAGGGTAACTCAGCCCTGGCAGATTGGGAATATGGCACGGTGTTTTCCCCATTGTAGCGGTCATCCCGGCCGGCGAACAGCGGCAATCAGAAGTGAGCAGTCCATCACAATTCCGCAACAACAAAAATAAGTCACTGTTTTTAAATAACAAATAAAATGTCTGACCCTTTGCTTTCCCGGTTCAGGAAGAATACTATTTTTGAAACTTGATTTCGCATGTTGGAATTAGTTGAACCATTAATCGCCATGTCATTGCCGTCGCCGTTGTAAACATTCACCTGTTGCAGGAGGCCATAATGCCGTCATCTCCCGATCCCGTTCTGACGCTTGCGCACATTACCAAACGCTTCGGCGGCACCCTCGCCGTTAACGATGTCAGTCTGGACGTTCACCCCGGCGAGGTCCTCGCCCTGCTGGGCGAGAACGGTGCCGGCAAATCCACGCTGATCAAAGTGCTGGCCGGGGTCTACCCGCGTGACGGCGGCGACATCATTTTCCACGGGCAGAGCATCAGCTCCGCAGCACAGTTGAAAACCGCGCAGCGCCAGCCGATCGCCTTTATCCATCAGGATCTCGGGCTGATCGAGTGGATGACGGTAGCGGAGAACATGGCGCTGGTGATGGGATTCCGCCGCAGGCTGGGGCTGATCGACTGGCGTGCCGTGCGTGAACGTTCCCGCGCCGCGCTGGAGGAAGTCGGTATCGCCCTCGACCCGGATGCGCGGGTTTTTGAGCTGACGCGCACCGAAAAATCGCTGCTGGCCATCGCCCGTGCGGTAGCGGTGAATGCCGAAGTGCTGGTGCTGGATGAACCCACCGCCTCGCTGCCCGCCAACGACGTGCGCCACCTGTTCGGCGTAATCGAACGGCTGAAAACGAAAAAGGTCGGCATGATCTACGTCACCCACCGGCTGGATGAGGTGATCGAAATCGCCGACCGGGTCTGCGTGATGCGTGACGGCCGGCGCGTGGCAGGGGGGCACACCAGCGAGTACAGCCTGCGGGGCCTGGTGGAAACCATCGTCGGCGAAGCGCTGGCCGATAACCAGCGCCTGCCGCTGCCGGAGCAGCGTGACCCGGTGCTCAGCCTGCAGCAGCTGCGCACTGGCGAGGTCGGTCCGATCTCCTTTGACCTGCAGCCGGGAGAAATGCTGGCGCTGGCCGGGTTGCGCGGCGCCGGGCAGGAGGAGATCGGTCGCCTGCTGTTCGGCCTGCGCCAGGCCAGCGCGGGCTCTATTCAGTTCCGCCAGCAGCGTTATCAGCCGCAGTCGCCGCGCCAGGCGATGGATGCCGGCGTCTCGCTGGTGGCCGGCGATCGCACCGGTGAGAGCCTGGTGATGTCAATGAGCGTGCGCGAAAACCTGTTTATTAATCCCTGCGCCAGCGGCCACCGTCTGCTGTCGCGCTACGGCCGGCGCGCCGAAATTGGCGCCAGCTGGTGGAAGGTGCAGCTGTTTGACGTGCGCCCGAAAGACGTCAACCTCGATATCAGCGCGCTCTCCGGCGGCAACCAGCAGAAGGTGGTGATGGCGCGCTGGATGCACCTCAACGCCCCGCTGCTGATCCTCGAAGACCCGACCGCCGGGGTCGACGTCGGCGCGCGTGAAGAGATCTACCACCTGCTGAACAAAGCGCTGGCCGACGGCGTGGCGGTGCTGGTGATCTCCAGCGACTTTGAAGAGATCGCCCATATCTGTAACCGCGCGCTGGTGTTTAACCGCGGCCAGGTGGTGGGTGAACTGAGAAACGAGCAGGTGACCTTTGCCCAATTACTGGAACTGGCTTCGGCCAGCTCCACCGCCCCGTTAGCCACTGTCTGAGCCACTACGCCGCCCGGAAGGTGGCAGGAGAAGCGATATGTCCAACAAAACATCCGTTAAGTCTACGGCACTGGAGCAGCGGGTCAGCCTCGGCCAGCACGGCATTGGCCCCTGGTCGATGCAGGTGATCACCCGCTACGGCCTGCTGCTGCTGTGCGTGCTGCTGACGCTGCTGTTCTCGCTGCTGTCGCCGTCGTTCGCCAGCATGCTGACCCTGCAGGCGATCCTCGCCAGCAAAGCCAAAATCGCCCTGCTGGCGCTGGCGGCCACCCTGCCGATGATCGTCGGTAAAATCGACCTTAACGTCGGCTTCGGCATCGTGCTGTGGCACATCCTTGCCATCACGCTGCAGGTGCAGTACGGCTTCTCGTGGCAGATGGCGGTGCTGACGGTGCTGGCGATCTCGGCGCTGTACGGGCTGCTGAACGGCATCCTGGTCGCGCTGGCCGATATCGACAGCTTTGTCGCCACGCTGGGCTCCGGCACCGTGCTCTACGCGGTGGCGCTGTGGCACTCCGGCGGCCGCCAGATCGTCGGCGACCTGCCCGATGCCTTCACCGCGCTGCAGTACACCGAGCTGTTCGGCATTCCGATCGGGGCGTTTTACGTGCTGGCGGTGGCGGTGGTGCTGTGGCTGGTAACCGAACATACCCCGCTCGGCCGCTGCATGTACGCGGTGGGCGGAAACCCGGCGGCGGCGCGGCTGAACGGCATCGCGGTGAATAAATTTACCATCGGCGCGTTTATCGCCTCCAGCGTGCTGACCGGCTTTAGCGGCGTGCTGATCGCCGCCGAACAGGGCGTCGGCCAGGCCAGCGTCGGCATGGACTACCTGTTACCGGCGCTGGTCGGCGCCTTCCTCGGCAGCACCACCATTCGTCCGGGGCGGGTCAACGTCTGGGGCACCGTGGTCGGTATCGCTATTCTCGCCATCGGCATCGCCGGCATCCAGCAGTTTGGCGGGGAATTCTGGGTCGAACCGCTGTTTAACGGTGCCACCCTGCTGCTGTCAATCACCCTTGCCGGTTACGCCCAGCGCCGCCGGATGCTCAATCAGAAAGCCGTAGTGCGCAACCAGAGCACCCCGGCCAGCACGCCAGACAATAATCAGAAAACCATCACTCCAGGGAGTTCGCTATGAAACGTCATGTTCCTGCTCTTGCCCTCTGTACCCTGCTTGCCGGATCGCTGCCCGCCTGGGCCGACAGCTACCTTGACCAGGCCACGGCGGCGGTCACCAGAGCCACCGCCAGCGTCAGCGAGTGGGACGGCCCGACCAGCGGCCCGCGTCTGCAGCCGAATAAAAAGGTGATTTTCATCGCCGCCGATATGAAAAACGGCGGCATCCAGGGCGTGCAGCAGGGGCTGAGCGACGCCGCGAAGGCGGCAGGCTGGCAGCTGGACACCCTGGACGGCGGGGGTTCGGTGAAAGATCAGCTGGCGGCGCTGAACCAGGCGATCGCCCAGCGCCCGGACGGCATTGTGATCGGCGGCTGGGATCCGAACGTGGCGAAAATCCTGCTGAAGAAAGCCCACCAGCAGAAGATCGTGCTGATGGCCTGGCACGCCAAACCGCAGCCGGGGCCGCTGGCGCAGTACAATATCGTCACCAACATTACTTCTGACTCTAACGAGGTGGCCCGCCTCGCCGCGCAGTACGCGGTGGTGAAATCCGGCGGCACCGCGAAGGTGCTGATCTTCACCGACTCGCTGTACCAGATCGCGCTGGATAAGGCCAACGTGATGAAGGCGGAGATCGCCAAATGCAGTGGCTGTCAGCTGGTGGAGTTTATCGATACGCCGCTGGCGGATACCGCCAACCGCATGCCGTCGATGACCTTCAGCCTGCTGCAGAAGTACGGCGACCGCTTCCAGTACGCGCTGGCGATCAACGATCTCTACTTTGACTTTATGGCCCCGGCGCTGAAAACCGCCGGTAAAGGCGGCAGCAACGCGCCGTATAACATCTCCGCCGGCGACGGCTCGATCTCGGCCTTCCAGCGCATCCGCAACGGCGACAGCCAGCTGGGCACGGTGGCTGAACCGCTGGCGCTGCACGGCTGGCAGCTGCTGGACGAGTTTAACCGCGCCTTTGCCGGCCAGCCGCCGTCCGGCTATATCACCCCGGCGCACCTGATCACTAAAGAGAATATCGGCAGCGACGGCGGGCCGCAGAACCACTACGACCCGCAAAATGACTACCAGGGGCACTACAAGGCCATCTGGGGCGTGAAATAACGGAGGACCTATGTCAGTAACGGACGGACTCATCCTGGAAAAACTCTGCTCGCCGGCCATCTGGGCCGAAGGGCCGGTATGGCTGCCGCAGCAGGATGCGGTGGTGTTCAGCGACGTGAAAGGCAACCGCATGTTCCGCTGGCAGCGCAACGGTGAGCTGAGCCTGTGGCGCTCACCGTCACACTACGCTAACGGCAACGCGCTGGACCGCGAAGGGCGGGTGGTGAGCTGTGAACACGGCCGCCGCGCCATCAGCCGCACCGAGGCGGACGGCAGCGTCCGGCTGCTGGTGGAGAAGGTCGACGGCAAGCGCTTCAACTCGCCGAACGACGTGGTGGTGCGCTCCGACGGGACGATCTGGTTTACCGATCCCCCCTACGGCATTATCAGCGACGACGAGGGCTACCACGCGCACAGCCAGGTGATCGGCTGCTACGTATATTGCTTCGATCCGGCCACCCGGCAGCTAAGTATCGCCGCCAGCGACGTGCAGCGCCCAAACGGGCTGGCGTTTTCACCGGATGAAAGCCTGCTCTACGTGGCGGATATGTCGGTTATCGACTTTCCGACGCTGGGCCGCCGTGAGCTGCGGGTCTACCGGGTTGACGGCATGCAGCTGGTGGACGGGCGCCAGTTTGCCGGGGTGGATCCGGGCATCCCGGACGGCTTCTGCGTCGATCCGTCAGGATCGATCTGGTGCAGCTGCGATGACGGCGTGATCCTGTTCGACAGCCAGGGACAGCGCCAGGGCAAGATCGCGGTGCCGGAGCGGGTGTCGAACTGTACCCTCGGCGGCCCGGACGGTGACGAGCTGTATATCACCGCCACCACCTCGCTCTACCGGGTGCGGATCGGGCGGTAAGGGTCGCCGGCCACGTGCAGGCCAGCCGTAAAGCCACCGCGCCGTATCCCGCCCGCTAACCTGCCTGCCAGTGTCGACCGCTGCGCCAGTAACAGAGCGGGATTGCAGCGGCCGCCGCTGACCTGCACATAACAGCCTCCCCCCTGTTTTCTACGGGGGAGGATCCACAGATCGGTCTGACTGTTCTGCGATGCCCCGCGCCCCATCCCCGCCCGATGTGCCCGCGATCACAGAAGCCAAACACGGTTTTATTTCATTGATTTTTAAAGAAAAATTTACACCCTCTTTTTTTGACTTCCCCCGCTGTTCCCCATAGGATTTATTTGAAACGTCATTCCATATATTGAAATTACGCCGCCAGTACCGGGTGCGTACCCGGCGGCAGGGAACCAGCAGAATGAGAATCAGCTACGCGCAGTTAAAGCAAGAGTTCTTAAGAGTGTTACTGGCACGCGGCGTGACGGAGGAGAAAGCCGACGCCTGCGCCACCCTGTTTGCCGACACCAGCGAAAACGGCGTCTATTCCCACGGCGTCAACCGCTTCCCGCGCTTTATCCAGCAGCTGGACGCCGGGCATATCGTACCGGACGCCGAGCCGCAGAAGATCCTGTCGCTGGGGGCGATCGAACAGTGGGACGCCCACCGCGCCATCGGTAACCTCACCGCCCGGAGCATGATGGATCGCGCCATGGCGCTGGCCGACGATCACGGCATCGGCCTGGTGGCGCTGCGTAACGCCAACCACTGGATGCGCGGCGGCAGCTACGGCTGGCAGGCGGCAGAAAAGGGCTATATCGGCGTCTGCTGGACCAACTCGATTGCGGTAATGCCGCCGTGGGGGGCAAAAAACTGCGCCATCGGTACCAATCCGCTGATCGTCGCCGTACCGGGCGATCCGATCACCATGGTCGATATGTCGATGTCGATGTTCTCCTACGGCATGCTGGAAATTAACCGCCTGGCGGGCAATACGCTGCCGGTGGACGGCGGCTTTGACGACGACGGCCACTACACCCGCGACCCGGCCACCATTGAGGCTAACCGCCGCATTCTGCCGATGGGTTACTGGAAGGGATCGGCGCTCTCCATCGTGCTGGATATGGTCGCCACCCTGCTCTCTAACGGTGCCTCGGTGACCGAGGTGACCGAGGACAACGGCGACGAATTCGGTATCTCCCAGGTGTTTATCGCCATCGACGTTGACCGGCTGATCGACGGCCCAACCCGCGACAGCAAGCTGCAGCGCATCCGCAAGTCGATCAGCGGTGCCGAACGTGCCGACAGCCAGCAGGCGATCCGCCTGCCCGGCCACAAATTCCCCGGCATTCGCGCTGAAAACCAGCGGCTCGGTATCCCGGTTGATGAACGCGTCTGGGCACGTATCCAGGCCCTGTAAGGAGCAACGCGATGATCTTTGGTCACATTGAGAATACCGATACCCGCCACTATCCCGCCGCCATCGCCCGCGCGCTCGACTACCTGCGCGGCCATGACTTGGCGGCGATGGCCGCCGGGCGCTATCAGGACGACGCCACCGGCTGGGTGGTGCAGGTGCTGGATCTGCAGACCTCGCCGGGCCATGAGAACTTCCCGGAAGCGCACCGCCGCCATCTCGACGTGCAGTTCCTGGTGAGCGGCAGCGAGCTGATCGGTGTCGCAACGGCGCAGGCCGATCTGCCCGTGCAGCAGCCCTACGATGAAGAACGCGACATCGTGTTCTATCAGGACGCAACGCATGAGAGCCAGCTGCTGATGCAGCCGGGCAACTTTGCGGTGTTCTATCCGCAAGATATTCACCGCCCGAACGGCATGCTGGAGACGCCACAGGCGATCCGCAAGGTGGTGGTAAAAATTCCTGTCGCCGACCTGGCCTGAGCAACGAGGATCGCTATGAGTCTGACCTCCACCACTGACACCCGCGACGCGGTCCCGGCGATGCGCTGGCTGCGCATCGTGCCGCCGATCCTGATCACCTGCATCATCTCCTATATGGACCGGGTGAATATCGCCTTCGCCATGCCCGGCGGTATGGATGCCGACCTCGGCATCAGCGCCTCGATGGCCGGCCTGGCCGGCGGCATCTTCTTTATCGGCTACCTGTTTCTGCAGGTGCCCGGCGGCAGGCTGGCGGTGTACGGCAACGGCAAGCGCTTTATCGGCTGGTCGCTGCTGGCCTGGGCGGTGATCTCGGTGCTGACCGGCTTTGCCAGCAACCATTATCAGCTGCTGGCGCTGCGCTTTGCGCTCGGCGTCTCCGAGGGCGGTATGCTGCCGGTGGTGCTGACCATGATCGGCAACTGGTTCCCGGACGCCGAGCGCGGCCGCGCCAACGCCATCGTGATCATGTTCGTGCCGATCGCCGGCATCCTCACCGCCCCGCTCTCCGGCTGGATCATCACCGGCTGGGACTGGCGCATGCTGTTCTTCGTTGAGGGGGGCATGTCGCTGGTGGTGATGGCGCTGTGGCACTTTACCATCAGCAACCGTCCGCAGGAGGCGAAGTGGATCTCCGCCGCCGAGAAGCAGTATCTGATTAAAACGCTGCACGATGAACAGCTGCAGATCAAAGGCCAGAACACCCGCAAAGCCTCGCTGCGCCAGGTGATGCGCGAACCGGTGATGTGGCGGCTGATTATGGTCAACTTCTTCTATCAGACCGGTATCTACGGCTACACGCTGTGGCTGCCGACCATCCTGAAAGAGCTGACCCACGGCAATATTGCCCAGGTCGGCTGGCTGGCGATCCTGCCTTACGTCGGGGCTATTTTCGGCATGTTTCTGTTCTCCAGCCTGTCGGACGCCAGCGGCCGCCGCAGGCTGTTCGTAACGCTGCCGCTGGCCGGCTTTGCGCTGTGCATGGCGCTGTCGGTGGTGCTGAAGGCGCATATCTGGTGGTCCTACGCCGCGCTGGTCGGCTGCGGGGTGTTTATTCAGTCGGCGGCCGGGGTGTTCTGGAGTATTCCGCCCCGGCTGTTTAATGCCGAAGTGGCCGGCGGCGCGCGCGGGGTGATTAACGCGCTGGGCAACCTTGGCGGTTTCTGCGGCCCCTATATGGTTGGCGTACTGATCGCCGAATACAGCAAGGATGCCGGCGTTTACAGCCTGGCGGTCTCGCTGGCGCTGGCCTCGCTGCTGGCGCTGACCCTGCCAGCCCGCTGCGATAACGCACGTAAGGCGTTCGTATGAGCTACTGGTTAGGGCTTGACTGCGGCGGCACCTTTATTAAGGCCGGGCTGTATAACGCACAGGGCCGCGAGCTGGCGGTCGCCCGGCAGAGCCTGCCGGTGCTGGTGCCGGAACCGGGCCGCGCCGAGCGCGACCTGCACCAGCTGTGGCAGCAGGCGGCGACGGTAATCCGTCAGGTGCTGGAAAACAGCGGGCTGGACGCCGCGCAGGTGGCCGGGGTGGGCATCTCCGCACAGGGTAAAGGGCTGTTTCTGCTGGATAAGCAGGGCGAGCCGCTCGGCAACGGCATCCTCTCCTCCGACCGCCGGGCGCTGGCGCTGGTGCAGCAGTGGCAGCGCGACGGGGTGCCCGCCGCGCTCTACCCGGTCACCCGCCAGACGCTGTGGACCGGCCACCCGGTGTCGCTGCTGCGCTGGGTGAAACTGCATGAACCGCAGCGTTATGCCGCCATTGGCAGCGTGCTGATGGCGCACGACTACCTGCGCTACCGCCTGACCGGCGAGCTGGCCTGTGAAGAGACCAATATCTCCGAATCCAACCTGTACGATATGCAGCAGGGCGACTTTTCGCCCGCGCTGGCACAGCGGCTGGGAATTGCAGAGATCCTGCCGGCCCTGCCAGCGATTATCGGCTCTGCTGCTGTGGCGGGTACGGTGACGGCCGGGGCCGCCGCGCTGTGCGGGCTTAAGCCGGGTACGCCGGTGGTCGGCGGGCTGTTTGACGTGGTCTCCACCGCGCTGTGCGCCGGGCTGGATGACGACACCCGCATCAACGCGGTAATGGGCACCTGGTCGGTGACCAGCGGCATCACCGACCGCCTGAGCGATGAGGTCGACTACCCGTTTGTTTACGGCCGCTACGCCATCGACGGCCAGTACATTATTCACGAGGCCAGCCCGACCTCCGCCGCCAACCTCGAGTGGTTCTGCCAGCAGTGGGGGCTGAACGACTACCCGCGCCTTAATCAGTGGGTGGCGGAACTGCCACCGGCGGCCAGCTCGCTGCTGTTTGTCCCCTTCCTGTACGGCAATAACGCCGGGGGCAATCTGCACGCCAGTTTCTACGGCCTGCAGGCTGCACACCAGCGCGGCCATCTGTTACAGGCGATCTACGAGGGGGTGGTGTTCGCCCATCTGACTCACCTCAACCGCATCCGCCAGCGCTTCCCGCGCGTCACGGCCCTGCGCCTCAGCGGTGGCCCGACCCGCTCTGCCTGCTGGATGCAGATGTTCGCCGACATCAGCGGCCTGCCGGTGGAGATCCCGCAGATTGAGGAGAGCGGCTGCCTGGGCGCGGCGCTGGTGGCGATGACCGGCACCGGGGCGTATCCGTCGCTGCTGGCCGCACAGCAGACTCTGGCACCGGAAGTCGTCTGTTATCAGCCGGATGCGGAACGCCATCGGCTCTACCAACAAAAATATCAGCGCTATCAGCGGCTGGTGGCGGCACTGACCGCCGTGGAACAGGAAACCACACCATGAACCGTCACCCCTTGCCACAGCTGCAGCTGGCGCTGGATCACACCCGGCTGGAGCAGGCGCTGGACGCCGCCCGGCGGCTGCATGCCCATGTGGATATCGTGGAAGCTGGCACCCTGCTGTGCCTGAGCGAAGGCGCTGCCGCGGTGCGCGCGCTGCGCGAACTACTGCCCGAAAAAACGCTGGTCGCCGACTTTAAAGTTGCCGACGCCGGCAGCACGCTGGCCGCACTGGCGTTTCAGGCCGGGGCCAGCTGGATGACGGTGATCTGCGCCGCGCCGCTGGCCACCTTTGCCAGCGCACAGCAGGTGGCCGAGGCGCACGGCGGCGAGATCCAGATCGAGCTGTTCGGCCACTGGACGCTGGACGACGCCCGCGAATGGCGGCGTCTCGGGCTGCGCCAGGCGATTTACCACCGCGGACGCGATGCCCAAGCCAGCGGCCAGCAGTGGGGGCCACAGGATCTGGACGCGATGAAGGCGCTCTCCGATCTCGGCTTCGCCCTGTCGGTGACCGGCGGCATCACCCCCGCCGACCTGCCGCAGTTTGCACAGATTAACGTGAAGGCGTTTATCGCCGGACGCGCGCTGACCGACGGCCCGCACGGCGTGGCCGTGGCGGCGGAATTTCATCAGGCAATTGACGCCATCTGGGGGAAAAAATGATGCGCCAGCACCCACTGGGAATTTATGAGAAAGCGCTGCCCGCCAACCTCAGCTGGCCGGAACGGCTGGCGCTGGCGAAGGCCTGCGGCTTTGATTTTGTTGAGATGTCGGTGGACGAAACGGACATCCGGCTGGCGCGGCTGCAGTGGAGCCGCGAGCAGCGGCTGTCGCTGGTCAACGCGATGCTGGAAACCGGCGTCACCGTGCCCTCGATGTGCCTCTCCGGCCACCGCCGCTTCCCGTTCGGCAGCCGCGATCCGGCGCTGCGCCAGCAGGCCTATACGCTGATGGAGCAGGCGATTCAGCTGGCGAAGGATGTCGGTATCCGCACCATTCAGCTGGCCGGCTATGACGTCTACTACGAACCGCGCGACGAAGGTACGGTGGCACGTTTCGCCGAGGGCATCGCCTGGGCGGTGGATCGCGCCGCCGCCGCCCAGGTGATGCTGGCGGTAGAGATTATGGACACTGAATTTATGAACGCCATCAGCAAGTGGAAACAGTGGGACCAGCAGCAGGCCTCGCCGTGGTTCACGGTCTACCCCGACGTCGGCAACCTCAGCGCCTGGGGCAACGACGTCGCCGCGGAGCTGGCGCTGGGCATTGACCGCATCGCCGCCATCCACCTGAAGGACACCCAGCCGGTCACCGACCGTTCGCCGGGGCAGTTCCGCGACGTGCCCTTTGGTGAGGGCTGCGTCGATTTCGTTGGCGTGTTCCGCACGCTGAAGCAGCTTAACTATCGCGGCGCGTTTCTGATTGAGATGTGGACCGAAAAAGCCGAAGAGCCGGTGGCCGAGATCGTGCAGGCACGGCGCTGGATTGAACAGAAAATGCAGGAAGGAGGATTACAATGAGCTTATCTTCGCTGAAACAGCAGGTTTTAGAGGCTAATCTGGCGCTGCCGCGCCACCGGCTGGTGACCTTTACCTGGGGCAACGTCAGCGCCATCGATCGCGCCAGCGGCCGGGTGGCGATTAAGCCGTCCGGCGTCGACTATGAGGGCATGACGGTGGACGATATCGTGGTGGTCGATGTGGAGAGCGGCCGGGTCGTCGAGGGCAGCAAAAAGCCCTCTTCGGATACCGCCACTCACCTGGCGCTGTACCGCGCCTTTGCCGATATCGGCGGCATCGTGCACACCCACTCGCGCCACGCCACCATCTGGGCGCAGGCCGGGCTGGATCTGCCCGCCTGGGGCACCACCCACGCCGACTACTTCTACGGCGCGATCCCCTGCACCAGGCTGATGACGCCGCAGGAGATCGCCAGCGACTACGAGCACAACACCGGCGAAGTGATTATCGACACCTTCCGCCGCCGCGGGATCAGCCCGACGGCGATCCCGGCGGTGCTGGTCAACGCCCACGGCCCGTTCGCCTGGGGCAGCAGCGCAGACAATGCGGTACATAACGCGGTGGTACTGGAAGAGATAGCCTATATGAACCTGTTCTCACGCCAGCTGACGCCGGGGATCGCCTCGATGCAGCAGGTGCTGCTGGATAAACACTATCTGCGCAAGCACGGGGCGTCCGCCTATTACGGTCAGTGACAAAACGGGGCCGGTGGTCAACCGGCCCCTTATGCTAAATAGCGCATTACATGCACCTCATTGCTCCCCCTGCTGATGGTAGTTTTCGGCCTTGTGATCCACATAAAGTAAACCTTAAGGTTGACAAAATGACACAAGGAAAAGAGAATAAAAAAACAGCAAAACGCTACCCGGTGATGTTACTGGCAGCGGCGAGAAAAGAGCTTTTCGACCTGAATCCCGCTAACAGAGCAGAGTTTATCGCAGCCATTGAGACTTTCGAAAAGCACGGTCCCGCTTCAGGTATACCGGACGTTGAGAAGATTCAGGGCGATATGTACGAACTGAAAACACAGTCATCCAGCCACTGGTTGAGAGGGTTTTATTTTCATTATCATGAAAGTAAATACATCATCACCCATATCTTTGCCAAAAAGAGCAATGCCACGCCCCAGGCGAATAAGCACAAGGGGTTGAAGCGCTGGCAAGACTTTATAGCCGTGCGCCAAATACAAAATCGTCAGTGCGACCGGAGCAGGAATCAATGAAAGAAAGCCACGATTTACACGCATGGGATGACGTTCGGACAGAACTACTGCAAGACGAAGAAACGGCTAAAGCTTACGCGGTGGTGCTGAAAAGACAGGAACTGATGGCACAGTTTGTTGATATGCGTAAAAACCGTAATCTGACTCAAAACGACATTGCAAAGTCCGTTGGCGTCAGCCGTCAGGCGATCAGCAAACTGGAGAAAGGCAGGGCATCACCGACCATTGATACCCTTATCGGCTACGCCGCTGCCATGGGCGTTGATTTCGTCACACCACTTAAAAAAGTGCTGGTTTAACGCTTTTGAAGGGCCGGTGGTAAACCGGCCCCTGAATAGCTGTCGTTACGGCGTCAGCTTCTCCACGTCGGCGTTACCCTGGCGCCCGGCCACCGTTTCATCCTTGCGCAGTTTCGCCACGTCGCGGGCGGAAACGGTTGATTTCGCGGTATTGCCCCAGCTGGTGCGGATAAAGTTGACCACGTCCGCCACCTGCTGGTCGTTCAGCCGCCAGCCGAAGGCCGGCATGGTGATGGTCGACGGAGCACCCTGCACGCCCGGCAGCTGTGCGCCGGTCAGCACGATATGGATCAGCGAGGTCGGATCCTCAGCCAGCACCACCGGGTTACCGCGCAGCGCCGGGAAGAAGCGCTGATAGCCGCTGCCGTCGGTCTTATGGCAGGCAGCGCAGCTGTCCACGTAGGCCGCCGCCCCTGTTTTACCGTCATCCCCTTGCCACAGCGCCTTCGCCACCGTGTCATCCGGGGCAAAACCGGCCTGATTCGGGTCTTTCGCCCCCAGCGACTTCAGATAACGGGCAATCGCCGTGATATCGTCCGCGGGCAGATACTGCAGGCTGTGCTGCACCACGTCGGTCATGCCGCCAAATACCGCAGTATGGTCGTTGCGGCCGTAGCGCAGGAACTGCGCGAGATCGTCTTCGCTCCAGCGACCCAGCCCGTCACGGCCGTCGCCTCTGAGGTTGCTGGCGGTCCAGCCGTCGATCGGCGCACTGCTGCCGGAGAGGAAGTCGCTGCCCTGATGGTCGTTCAGCGCCTTCTCCTGCATGGTGATGCTGCGCGGCGTATGGCAGGCGCCGCAGTGGCCCAGCCCCTCCACCAGATACTGGCCGCGCGCCAGCGTCGCATCCTGCCCCGGTAATGGCCGGAAGGCCTTCACGTCCGGGGCAAATACGCCGCGCCAGACAGCCAGCGGCCAGCGCATCGACAGCGGCCAGGGAATATCGCTTTCCCGGTTCGCCTGTGCCACCGGCTGCACGCCGTGCATAAAGTACGCGTACAGCGCCTGCATATCCTCGTCGCTGACCACCGCGTAGGACGGATACGGCATCGCCGGGTAGAGCGTGTCGCCGTTCTTCGCCACGCCGTGACGCACCGCTTTCTGGAAGTCGTCGTAGCTGTAGTCGCCGATCCCGCTCTGCTTATCCGGGGTGATATTGGTGGAGTAAATGGTACCGATCGGCGTCGCCATCGGCAGCCCGCCGGCAAACGGCTGACCGCCAGCCTGGGTGTGGCAGGCCACGCAGTCACCGGCGCGTGCCAGGTACTCACCGCGCCGGATCAGCGCCGCCCCGCTCTCCTCGCCCGCCGCCTGTGCGGTCGCGTTATCTGCTGCCGCTGTGTTGGCGGTCGCTGCGGATGCGCCAAACGCCGCCATGCCCAGCAGCAGGCCTGAAATCATCTTTTTCATCTGCGTGTCCTTATGCCTGTACCAGCGGGCCGGGGTTTTTCAGATACTGCTCGCGAATCGCCTTCGCCGACCAGTAGGTCAGCGCGGCCACCATCCCGGTCGGGTTATAACCCAGCCCCTGCGGGAAGGCGGAAGCGCCCGGCACAAACACGTTCGGCACGTCCCAGCTCTGCAGATAGCGGTTCAGCGCGCTGGTTTTCGGGTCTTCACCCATAATCGCACCGCCGTTCATATGGGTGGTCTGATACACGGTGGTATCAAAGTGGGTACCCGGCATTTTCGGCGCGCCGCTGATCAGCTGCGGATTCATTGCTTCGGCAATTTTGTGCATGCGCCCGTGCATAAACTGCGACATTTTGATGTCGTTTTCCTGCCAGTCGAAGGTCATACGCAGCAGCGGCTGACCGTAAACGTTTCTGTAGTTCGGATCGAGATCGAGGTAGTTACTGCGGTACGACTGGTGCGCGCCGTGAGCATCCATCGACACGTGATGGGTGTAGCGATCGGCCACCGCCGCCTTCCACTGGCTGCCCCAGTTCGGCGTGCCCGGCGGGGTCGGCAGGCCGGAGATCGGCTTCACGCCCGCCTGGTTGACCCACATCGGCGATCCACCGACAAAGCCGTACTGCGCGTGGTCGAAGTTATCGGCGTTAAAGTCATCAACGCCAACGCCCGCGCCGCCGGCACCAATAAAGTTGTTGGTAAACACGTCTTTATCAAAGAACGCTTTGATGGTGGAGATGTTCTGGTAGGCAAAGTTACGCCCGATGGTGCCTTCATTGGTCACCGGATCGTAAGGTTTGCCGATGCCGGAAAGCAGCATCAGGTGCACGTTATGGAACTGGAAGGCGGAGAGGATCACCAGATCGGCCGGCTGCTCCTGCTCGCGCCCGAGGCCATCGACGTAGGTCACGCCGGTGGCACGTTTCTTATCGTCGGTAAGGTTTACCCGCAGCACGTAGGCGTTGTTACGCAGCTCGAACTTCGCCTCCTGGCGCAGCGCGGGCAGCACGTTAACGTTCGGTGATGCCTTCGAATACATATAGCAGGCGTAGCCGCTGCAGTAACCGCAGAAGTTGCACGGCCCCATCTGCGCGCCGTAGGTATTGGTGTACGGGCCGGAGGTGTTGGCCGACGGCAGATCGTAGGGATGATAGCCGATGCTTTCGGCCGCCTGGGCAAACAGCTGCGCCGAGTAGGTGCGCTTCTGTGCCGGCAGCGGGAAGTCCGCCGAGCGGTCCGGGGCAAACGGGTTACCTTTGCCACCCTGACCGACCACCTTACCCTTCACGCTCCACGCCGAGCCGGAGGTGCCAAACACCTTTTCCGCCTGGTCAAAGAACGGCTCCAGCTCGTCATAGCTGACGCCGAAGTCCTGGATGGTCATCCCTTCCGGAATAAAGTTTTTGCCGTAGCGCTCTTCGTAGTGGCTGCGCATCCGCAGCTCGATCGGGTCGACGCGGAAGTGAACGCCGGACCAGTGCAGCCCCGCGCCGCCGGTGCCGGTGCCCGGCAGAAACGCCGCCAGCTGACGGTAGGGCTGTGCGGTCTGCGCCGCGTTATGCCGGATGGTCACGGTGCTTTTCGACAGATCCTGGAACAGCTTTTTGCGGATGTTGTAGGTCAGCTCGTCAATCACCTGCGGATAGGCACCGTCAGGATAGGTATCACGATGCGGGCCGCGCTCCAGCGCCACCACGTTAAGACCGGCTTCGGTCAGCTCTTTCGCCATGATCGATCCGGCCCAGCCGAAACCAACGATCACCGCGTCCACTTTTTTCAGTACGTTTGCCATGTTTACGATCTCTCCCCGCGAATCCCCACCGGCGGCAGCGTATAGCGCTCACCGCGTTCCACCCAGTCCATAAAGTCGGCGCGCGCGCCCGGGAAGTTGATCAGCTTCCAGCCCACCAGCCCCTGATTACCGCCGTGGATCGGGTCGCTGAAGAAGCCTTCGCGGGTGTTCTGCAGCAGGAAAGAGAAGAAGGTTTTCGCCGGCAGCTGCGGCAGCGCCGCGTTGCCGGATTCCAGCGCCTGCAGGAAAGCGTCCTGCTGTTCCGCATTCAGCTGTGCAAACACTTTGCCGTGCTGCTGTTTTGCCAGTGCGTCAGCATCAGCGAGCCCGAGACGATAGATGTCACGTGGGACCAGCGGCAGCTGGTAGCCCAGCGCTTTATCGGCATCCGGGTGGAACGGGCCCTGCATATACCAGTTGGCACCGGTGGCATACGGGGTGTTCATCTGTCGATCGATATACTCCGGCACGCCGGCCTCCAGCGCGCCGGGGCCACGATCGTCCGCCGGGATCAGCCGGGCGACCGCCGCGCGGATAAAGGCAAACTCTTCCGGGGTAAACCAGGTCGGCTGGTAATCACGGGCCTGCTGCGGGCCGGTGGCCTGGGGCGTTTCAGCGGCGCTGGCTGCGGCCGGGGCCACGGCCAGCGAGCCGAGGCCGGAACCGATCGCCATCGCCGGTGCGATGCTGATGGTCCGCAGCAGAAAATCTCTGCGGGTGCTTCCTGTTTTTTGCTCTGACATCACATTGCCTTATCAGACGCCGGCGGCTGCAGGCGTGAAAAATGGGTTAACGCGGGTGAATAGTGCTACGGGCCGTAGGGTTTTATTGTAGACGCCACTTTTTTGTTACCGGTAACAATTTTGCAGAGTGTAACAGTAACCCGCGCAGAAAGTGAGGGGATTGAAACAAAAAGGCACAAATTCATTAACAAGCCCGCACTCTGACGGGCTACCGCTTCCTCGTCGGCATCGGGCTGGGCTTCTGCTACTCGTTTAGGTGAGGTGTCAGACCTGCAGCACTGCAGTTTTAACAAACCAGGTTATCGCTGCGGTCATCATCGGCAGGAAAATGCCCCAAAAAACCTTCGAGTCGCTGGAGTTGATACGCGAATTCAGTTTCTCAATCATCGCCTGATGCCGGCTATCCATGTTATCTAAGCGTTCATTAAGCCGAACTTCAAAAGCATGCAGTGTGCCGGTGAATTCGGCTTTGGTGACAAACGTATCACAACGCTCAATCAGCTTTTCCACCGAAGCGGTGGTGGCAAAATTTTTGGAGCGCTCGGTTAGCGCCGTCACATCCAGCCGGATTTGATGCGTATCCTTTTCAAGCTGCTCAATCCGTTTATTTAATTCATCCATCTCGTTTCTCCCTTTGTCAGTGCTGATTCTGCACAGCATCCGCAAGTGGCGGCACCGCGCATCCGGGTTGATCGGTTACCCACGGCCATTCAGGTCATGACGGCGGTGCGGATAAACCAACCAATCGCGGCGGTCATGCCCGGTAAGAAAATCCCCCAGAAGATTTTGGAATCGACGGCGTTGATCCTTGATTCTGTGGCGTTGATTCTGGAATCTAAACGGCTGATCATCGCCATGTGCCGATCATCCATCTTTGCGAACCGTTCGTTCATCCGGTTGTCCATCCGATCCAGACGATCGTTCAGTCGCACTTCAAAATCATGCAGCTTGCCGTTGAACTCCGCCTTAGTGACAAAGCTATCGCAACGCGCAACCAGCGCATCCACCGAAGCCGTCGTGGCAAAATTTTTGGAGCGTTCGGTCAGCGTTGCCAAATCTACGCTGATTTTATGCGTATCCTTTTCAAGCAGCTCCACGCGTTTGTTTAACTCTTCCATCTCGTTTCTCCCTTTGTCAGTAACAGGCCTGAGTAACAGGCATGACATATTTCAAGCCGCCCAAAGTTCGCGTCTGACCACTTCAGGCGGGGAACGATACGGAAACTTAATTTACAGAAAATTCCAGATAATGACGTACAAAAGATGCGCAAATTTTCATCTGCGCATCTTTTATCAGCGGTGAGTTAAAGGGGCTCAGCCTGGCGCACCGTTAACCGGACAGCACGCAGAGGCAGTGGGTACTCACTGGAGAAGGTAGATTTTAGCCGCGCTTTTCTGCCGGCCGGCACTCACCCCGGCGTGAACGCCTCCAGCCGCGTCTCAGACGGCTGCGGGCGGCCAAAGTAGTAGCCCTGGAACAGCGTACAGCCCTCTTCTTTCAGCCGTTCAAACTGCTCGTTGCTCTCCACCCCTTCGGCGGTGATCTGAATATCCAGGCTGCGGCTCATGCCGGTGATAGCGCGGATAATCGCCAGCGCCTCGCGGCTGTCCTTCATATCGCTGATAAAGGATTTATCGATTTTGATTTTGTCGAACGGGAAGGATCGCAGGTAGCTGAGGGACGAGTAGCCGGTGCCAAAATCATCCAGCGCGATGCGCACGCCCAGCGCTTTCAGCTTCTGCAGCGTCTCAATATTCACCGAGTTGTTATCCAGCAGCACCGACTCGGTGATCTCCACCTCCAGCCGCTCCGGTGCCAGCCCGGAATCGCGCAGCGCAGCCTCCACCACCGAGACCAGCGCGCTGTTTTTAAACTGCAGCGGCGACAGGTTGACCGCCACGCTCTGCCCGCCCGCCCAGCCGGCCGCTTCGCGGCAGGCTTCATGCAGCGCATAGGCACCCAGGCTGTGGATCAGCCCGGTCTCTTCGGCAATCGGGATAAAGTCCATCGGCATAATCATCCCCTTCTCAGGGTGATGCCAGCGCATCAGCGCCTCATAGCCGACGATCTCGCAGTGCTGGTTGTTGGTGATTGGCTGATAGTAGAGCTTAAGCTGACGCCGGGTGATCGCCTCGCGCAGATCGTTCTCAATCAGGCGGCGCTTCTCGGCCTGTTCACCCATCTGATGGGTAAAGTGTTCAAAACGGTTTCGGCCGTTACGTTTAGCTTCGTACAGCGCCATATCGGCACAGCGCAGCTGCTGATCCGGCGAACTGGTTCCACGCTCGGCAAGGGAGATACCGATGCTCAGCCCCACCGACAGCGCATGGCCGTCCACGCTGAACGGCGGGCGGATCACGTCAATCAGCCGGCCGGCGACCAGCTCGGCCTCTTCGCCACCGCGCAGGCCAGGCAGCACGATGGCGAACTCGTCACCGCCGTTGCGCGCCAGCGTATCCTGCTCGCGCAGCACGCCGCGCAGCCTGGCTGCCACCGTACGCAGCAGATCGTCGCCGACCTGGTGCCCCAGCGCATCGTTAACGTTTTTAAAGTTGTCGAGATCGAGGCACAGGGTGGCGGTGACGCGCCGGGCATCGCGATCCTCGCGCAGCGCCTCGGTCAGCCGCTGGCTGAACAGTACGCGGTTCGGCAGGCTGGTCAGGTTGTCGTGGTGCGCCATATGGTGGATACGCGCATCGGCCGCCCGTTGATCGGTGACATCGTCGGCGATCAGCAGCACGTAGTTACGGTGTTCGTCGTTACCGCGAATAACCGAGGCGCTGGCGCTGATAATACGGTCGCCCAGCGGACTGGCCAGCAGACGCTCGTTGCGCTGCATCCCCTGTTTACGCTGCACCGCATCAGAGAGCTGCATAAAGTATTCGCTCATTTCTTCCGTCATGCATTCTGCCAGCTTCTTACCGACAAAATCACGCTCGGAGCCGCCGAGCAGCTGCTCGGCTTTGCTGTTGATCAGCAGGATTTCGCGCGATACCGCGTCTTCAACGATTACGCAGGAGGGAATATTGGAGACGATGGTATCCAGGAAGGTGGAAAGCGCCGCCATCTTCTCGCCGTTACGCTCCGCCAGCTCACGCGCCTGCTGCATCTGCTGCTCGTATTCGCGCAGCTCGGTGTAGTCACGGGTCACTTTGGCAAAGCCGAGCAGCAGCCCCTCATCGTTGCGAATCGCATCGATCACCACGTGCGCCCAGAACGCGGTGCCGTCCTTACGGTAGCGCCAGCCTTTGGTGTCGTAACGACCGGTTTCGCGTGCGATATTCAGCCCGTTCTGCGGCACGCCCTTCTCGCGATCTTCTGCGCTGTAAAAGCAGCTGAAGTTTTTACCGATGATCTCTTCCGGGGTATATCCCTTGGCGCGCTGAGCGCCGGCGTTCCAGTTGGCGACCACGCCATCCGGCTTCAGCATATAAATGGCGTAATCCACCACGCTTTGTACCAGCATGCGGTACATGACATCTGAATCATCTTTCATTTTTAGTGTTACCTGGTCACCGGCGGTATTTCATTGCTGCAAAACGCGGCCGGCTGAAAAACGCCTCTGACGGGCGCAAAATGTCACCGGGGCTTCCCTGCGAAAGCGGCGATGATGTCGGTTACAGTCTTGTTCCAGGGTTCGGGTATAAACTGAAAATCGCTGCCTGTCCAAGATAATTCCATTTACCCATCCTGGTTCATTTCAACAGTATCGGCATTGCTTAAAAAATATTCAGTCGTGCAACATTAATGCTTACCTCAGGGGAGCAGAAGTCAAAACCCGCGCCACGACATTTCCTGAAATAAATGCCCTGAGGTCGCCGGGCAACCTGCCCGTGGCCAGTTACACAGATTTCCTGCAGACACGAACGGATACAACCGTAGCGAGATTATTTACCGGCATTCAGGCTATAAAATTAAAAAATTCAGGAGTTGCGATGTTTAAATCCTTTTTCCCGCGGCCCGGCCTGCTTTTCATCAGCGCCGTGGCCTGGAGCGCACTGGCTATCCTGCTGTGGTTCACGTTTGCCAGCCGGCTGTTTGCGCATCTGATGTTTTTCTCTCCGGTGCCGGCCGGACCGCTGCCCGATAACGCGCTGCGTTTTATCGCCCCCACCTCGCTGGCCTTTGACGGCTACTATCTGCTGGTGGTCGGTCTGTTCAGCGCGGCCTGGTTCTGCCTCAGCCCGCACCCGTGGCAGCGCTGGTCGGTCACCGGCACCGCAATGATTATTTTCTTCACCTGGTTTTCGGTGCAGGTCGGCGTGGCGATTAACAGCTGGTACGGCCCGTTTTATAACCTGATTCAGAGCGCGCTGGACAAACCCGGCAGCGTGCAGACTGGCACGCTGTACGTCCAGCTGCTGGATTTTCTCAGTATTGCGCTGCTGGCGGTGCTGATAGACGTGCTGAACCTGTTTCTGATCAGCCATTACGTATTTCGCTGGCGCACCGCAATGAATGACTACTATATGACGCACTGGCCGCAGCTGCGCGGCATTGAGGGGGCCGCCCAGCGCGTACAGGAGGACACCATGCGCTTCGCCGCCACGGTAGAAGAGATGGGCGGCAGCCTGATTACCGCTCTGATGACGCTGATCGCCTTTCTGCCGGTGCTGGTGGCGCTGTCGGCCCACGTAAAAAGCGTGCCGCTGCTCGGCAGCATCCCCTATGCGCTGGTGATCGCGGCCGTGCTCTGGTCACTGCTGGGCACCGGGTTACTGGCCACGATCGGCATCAAGCTGCCGGGGCTGTCGTTCCGTAATCAGCGGGTGGAAGCCGCCTACCGTAAAGAACTGGTTTACGGCGAAGATGACCCCACCCGCGCCGCGCCACCCACCGTGCGGCAGATGTTCCTGCAGGTACGAAAAAACTACTTCCGCCTCTATTTCCACTATCTCTATTTCAATATTGCGCGCATCTTCTATCTGCAGCTGGACGCGGTGTTCGGCCTGCTGGTGCTGTTCCCCGCCATCGTCGCCGGCGGCATGACGCTGGGGCTGCTGAATCAGATTACCAACGTGTTCGATCAGGTTCGCGGCGCGTTTCAGTATCTGATCACCTCGTGGACCACGCTGGTTGAGCTGATGTCGATCTATAAGCGCCTGCGCGGTTTCGAGCAGGCGCTGGCCGGACCGCCGCCAGGGCTGGCGGCTGGCTAACCGCGCGCGGCCACGCTTACCGCGAGGCCAGCGCGGCAAACACCTGCTGCACGGCCCAGGCACCGGGATCTTTCACCCCGTCAAGGCTCTGCGCGTTGAGGTAAGACGCGCGGCCCGCGCCCGCTTTCTGCATCCGGCTGGTGCTGTCCGCCCCCTCTTTCGCGGCGGCGGCGGCGACTGACAACCCTTCACCCGCCAGCAGCGCGGCAAAAGCCGGTGCCAGCGCATCAATCATGGTACGGTCGCCGACCCGTGCGCCACCGTAGTGCTGCAGCCGCTCCAGCCCCGCGGTCAGCGCCTCAGGCAGCGGATCCCCCTGCTGCAGGCGCTGACCGGCGGCGGTAAACAGGATCGATAGCAGCACCCCACTGGAGCCGCCCATCACCGCCGCCAGCTGTTCGCCTACCACGCTCAACAGCGCCGCAGGGTTATCCAGCGGCAGCTGTCGCGCTTCACAGGCGTGCAGCAGCGCGCGGCTGCCGGCCGCGAAGGTCGAGCCGGTATCACCATCGCCAACCCGCGCATCCAGCTGGTTCAGCTCACTCTCCAGGCCGATCAGGGTCTGGCAGACGGTGGTCAGCACGGCGGCCGCGCCGGCATTCTCTGACGGGGTAAACGACGTCTGCGTGGCGATCGGCTCCGCCGCTAGCGTCACCGGCGGTTGCGGGATACTCACCCCGGGCCAGCCTGCCGCCTCCACCGACGCCCGCAGCGCCGCGTCACGCTCAGGATCCAGCCGTAACACCGACAGCGAGAAGCCTTTCATATCCAGCGCGCTGACCAGCGTGGCCGGCCCGACCAGCAGCGTGACCCGTTTGCCCAGCGTGGAGCGCAGCACCTCGCGGGTCAAAACCGCCATCTCCAGCTGGGAAAAACCGCCGAGATTGTTGACCAGCAGCGCCAGCGGCCCGTCCCCGCTGACGCGCTGCAGGCGCTGGCTCAGTTCGTCTACGATCCTGCGGCTGTTCTGCGTTGCCAGCGTGGAGGCCCCCGGCTCACCGTGAATGCCCATTCCCAGCTCGCTGTGGCCGGGCGGCACGCGGTCGTCACGCACTTCGCCCGGCACGTGACAGGGGCTGAAGGCGAGGCCGATTGAAGCGGTAGCCTCAATCGCCTGCTGCGCCGCTGCCGTCACGTCGCTTAAGGTCCGCCCCTGCTCTGCGGCAAAGCCCGCCACTTTGTGTACCAGCGCGGTACCGGCGATACCGCGCGGCTGCGGGTTATCCGCCAGCGCAATATCATCGCGCACGATGACCATCGCGACCTCATATCCCAGCAGACGGGCCTTTTCCGCCGCCAGGCCAAAGTTAAGGCGATCGCCGGTGTAATTTTTCACGATCAGCAGGCAGCCGGCTGGCCCGGTAACGTTGATGATGGCATGCAGCACCGCATCGACGCTCGGTGAGGCAAAGATATCGCCACATACCGCCGCGGTTAACATTCCCTTGCCGACAAAACCGATGTGGGCCGGTTCATGCCCCGACCCACCGCCGGAAATCAGCGCCACCTGTGATTTGTCCCAGTCGCGCCGCACCACCACCCGGGTCTGCGGACCCAGCGCCAGGCGGGCCAGATTCGGGTACGGGGACGACATCAGCGCCCCGTCAATCGCTTCATTTACCAAATTTTGTTTCTGGTCGACAAAAAATTGATACATCGCTTTTCTCCGCGTTGAGACACCTTGTAAGGCAGGCCGATCCTGCAGTTATGCTCGCTTTGCTGAAAAGCACCTTGCTGGCTGCCCTCCGTATCAGGACATATCTGTCAGACGAAGTCGATAATATTGGCCACTGCCTGTTACTTTTAGAAAAAAAATCTCGCCATTAACTTTAATCAACCGCGTAATCATAATCCTAAAAACGATCCCTTATCGAACAATTAAAGTAATTAGATCTCGAATCAAACCCTTAAATCGAACGAATAAAACCATTCACTATAAATACCATAACAGCATGAATTAAAACGATTAGATAAAACATACGCATTTGACGCATTAATTTACAAAAACAGAATTCAGTTTGAAATTGCAGTATCAATCACAGTTCAAGGTAAATTAAGGTGCATTTATCTGAAAAAAGTTCTAAAACTATCTACAGGGATCTCAATCGGAACGTTGAATCGGCGAACGCCTTCAGGATACATAAGATAAATATTTTAATGATTACCGGTGGTCCCTGCTTTCAACTTAAGCAAAAATAATCCAGACCCACGCCAACACCAGGGCGTTATCAGGAGCAGATCAGTCGATCTGCTCTTTTTTTTTTGCCGTAGTTTGTCCGCTTTTCGCCAGAGATTGTCAGTTTTGCGCCAGCCAGTACGCGCCGGCTTACGGCACACTAGCTGTTCACCCTTGACGCGATCGAAGACCTCTTCAGGAGCCTGAACATGCTGCCACATCCCGCCGAAAAATATCGCCCCTTTCCCGCCCTGACGCTGCCAGACCGCCAGTGGCCGGGCCACATCCTGCGCCAGGCACCGCGCTGGCTCTCCACCGATCTGCGCGACGGCAACCAGTCGCTGGCAGAACCGATGGATGCCGAACGCAAGATGCTGTTCTGGCAGCTGCTGCTGCAGTGCGGCTTTAAAGAGATCGAGGTCGCCTTTCCGTCGGCCTCGCTGACCGATTTCAACTTTGTGCGCCAGCTTATTGAACAGCGGATGATCCCGCAGGACGTCACCATCCAGGTGCTGACCCAGGCACGATCGGATCTGATCGATCGCACCTTCGCTGCGCTGGAAGGGGTGGATCGGGCGATCGTCCATCTGTATAACGCCACCGCGCCGGTATTTCGCCGGCTGGTGTTCCGCCAGAGCCGTGAACAGATTATCGAACTGGCCGTCAGCGCCGCCCGCCAGATCCGCCAGCGTTGCGAAGAGCAGCCGCAGACCCGCTGGACCTTCGAATACTCGCCCGAAACCTTCTGCTTTACCGAAATGGAGTTTGCCCTGCAGGTCTGTGAAGCGGTGGCCGCCGTCTGGCAGCCCTGCGACGCACGGCCAATGATTATCAACCTGCCGGCCACCGTGGAGGTCAGCACGCCGAACGTCTATGCCGATCAGATTGAGTACTTCTGCCGCCACTTCTCGCTGCGCCGGCAGGTGTGCATCAGCGTGCATCCGCATAACGATCGCGGCACCGGCATTGCCGCCGCCGAGCTGGCGCTGCTGGCGGGGGCTGACCGGGTGGAGGGCTGCCTGTTTGGCAACGGCGAACGCACCGGCAACGTCGATCTGGTGACCATGGCGCTGAACTTTTATACCCAGGGGATCGCCCCCGGACTGGATTTCAGCCAGATGAAACGGGTGGTGGACGTGGTGGAGCAGTGTAACCAGCTGCCGGTGCATCCGCGCCACCCTTACGCGGGTGAGCTGGTGTTTACCGCGTTTTCCGGCTCCCACCAGGATGCGATTAAGAAGGGCTTTGCCGCGCGTAAACTGCAGCAGGAGCCGCACTGGGAAGTGCCCTATCTGCCGCTCGATCCGGCGGATATCGGCTGCAGCTATGAAGCGGTGATCCGCGTTAACAGCCAGTCGGGCAAGAGCGGTGCCGCCTGGATGATCGAACAGAATCATGGCCTGACCCTGCCGCGCGGCCTGCAGCAGGATTTCAGCCAGCGGGTGCAGCAGGTCACCGACGGCGACAGCAAAGAGATGACCCAGGCGGCGATCTGGCAGCTGTTCCGCCAGGCGTATGGCCTGGATGCCCCGGCCTTACGCCTGAACGACTACCGCAGCCAGAGCGACCACCACGGGCAGCTGCAGTTTGCGGCCAGCGTGCAGCGCGGTGAGCAGGCGATCGCCATCAGCGGCTGCGGCAACGGGCTGCTGTCGGCCGCGGTAGACGCGCTGCGCCAGGCGTTCGACGTCCCCTTTGCCATTCAGGACTACCATGAGCACACCCTCGGCCAGCGTAGCGACAGCCGTTCCGTTGCCTATCTGCGCTGCACCTTCGGCGACAACCGCAGCCTGTGGGGCGTCGGCATCGACAGCGACGTGTCACGCGCGTCGCTGCAGGCGCTGCTAAACGCGCTGGGGCAGGCTCTGTCCGCCGCAGGGAAATGACGGCCAGCACAGGTTCAGCCCGCCGCCGGCGTGTTACCGACAGGGCCGCAGGCAGGAGCCTCACCGCCGGGCAGGCTCAGCCGCGCGCCGGGAAGTAGTCGCTGGGTGCCACGCCCATAATGCGGCGGAACATGGCGCTGAACGCGCTCTGGCTTTCGTAACCCAGCTCCAGCGAGACGCTCAGCACCGAGTCGCCGCGCGCCAGCCGCGTCAGCGCCTCCATCAGCCGCGCACGCCGCACCCAGTCGCTGAACTGCAGCCCGGTCTCCTGACTGAAGCGCCGGGCCAGCGTGCGGCTGCTGGCGTTAATCTGCCGCGCGCCGTTCTCCAGCGTCCAGCGATCGCCAGGCCGCGCGCGTACCGCACGGCACAGCGCCACCAGCGCGTCGCTGGACGGTTCCGGCAGGCGCAGCGGCAGCTCATCCAGCCCCCGTATCTCATCCAGGATCAGCTCATAGATGCGCTCGGCGCGGCTGGCGGGTGGGTACACCTCCGGCAGCGCCAGCGCGCTGACGATCAGTTCGCGCAGCAGCGGCGACACCTGCACCACCTGACAGCTGGCGGGCAGATCGGCGCGCGCCAGCGGATCGATAAACAGCGTCCGCGCCGCAACGTCACCGGTAATCTGCAGTGCATGATGCACGCCGGCCGGCAGCCAGACGCCGCGTCCCGGCGGCACGATCCAGTGCCCGCTATCGGTCTCGACCCGGACGACACCGGTCAGCGTATGCACCAGCTGCGCACAGTTATGATAATGGCGCGGCTGATGCTCGCCGTGGCGGTAGTCATGGGCAAAAGGCACCAGCGGGCGGGTGGCAAAGCTGAAGTCGATAGTGGAGGACATAACAGGCTCGCGATAGCGTTCAGGCCTAAAGCTTATCACAGGACGATCGCCCGCTGGCGGCCAGACAGGGGTGACAGCGGCCAGGCTCCGGGTAGACACAATGACAGAAGCCCCGGGCATCCGCTTATGGCGGCACACCCGGGCATCGTTTCAAAAGACAGCGAACCGGAGCCGGTGTGGCGGCGGCGGCGCGTAAAGCGGCACACCGGCAACGGGTAAAGACGCTTTGTGCTTAACGGAACACGCTGATCGCCTCCACCAGCCGGGTGGCCTGGCGGTTCATCCTGCCGGATGCCTGGGCGCTCTCCTCCACCCGGGCGGCGTTCTGATGGGTAATGTGGTCCAGATCCTCCACTGCCAGGCTCACTTCGCTCAGCGCGGTGGCCTGCTCGGCGGTAGCTTCGCTAATCCGGGTAATCAGCGTGGTGACGTTCTGCACCTGGCTGACGATATTTTCCATCGTTTTACCGGTGTCGTTCACCTGCAGGGTGCCCGACTGCACTTTGGTGGTGCTGGTCTCCACCAGCGACTTGATCTCGCTGGCCGCCGCCGCGCTGCGCTGCGCCAGGTTACGCACCTCACCGGCTACCACCGCAAAGCCTTTGCCCTGCTCGCCGGCGCGGGCGGCTTCCACCGCGGCGTTCAGCGCCAGAATATTGGTCTGGAAGGCGATGCCGTCAATCACGCTGGTAATGCTGGCGATCTTTTTCGAACTGTCGGTAATTTCCGCCATCATTTTGACCATCTCCTGCATCGCTGCACCGCCCTGCAGCGCGCTTCTGCTGGTACCGATCGACAGCGTATTGACCTCGGCGGCGGTATCGGTGTTGTTCTTCACCGTGGCGGTCATCTCATTCATGGTGGCGGCGGTCTGCTGCACGTTAGCGGCCGCCTGCTCGGTACGGCGGCTCAGCTCGGCATTGCTCTGCGCGATGGCATCGCTGGCACTGAGCACGTTGATTGCCTGACCGCTGACGTCACCCACCAGCCAGCGGAACATCAGCCCCAGCTGGCCGATGGCGCGCAGCGTCATACCCACCTCATCAACCCGGTCCATCTGCTCAACTTTCTGGCTGTCCCCGGTGGCCACGCCCAGCGCCTGCTGGTAAACACGCTCGATCGGCCGCGAGATCTGGCTCTCCAGCCAGGCGGAGACGAGCAGCAGCAGCAGCGCCATACCGGCAGCGAAGATGCCGGTTGCGGTAGCGCTCAGCCCCAGCCCCCAGACGCCCAGCGTGGTCAGCAGCAGCAGCAGCAGCAGCGGGCTGCGGATGCGCCAGCGCAGCGGCTGGGTCTTAAACAGTGAACGCCAGCGCATAAGGCCGGTGCGCACCACCAGCCCTTTATGAAAACGCACGCCTTTCGCTTTGCCATCGCGGAATTTTTGATACAGCGCGGCGGTCTCGCGTACCTCCTGCTGGCCGGGCTTAGTGCGCACCGACATATAGCCCTGCACCTGGCCGTTGCGCACTACCGGGATGGCGTTGGCACGCACCCAGTAGTGATCGCCATTTTTACGGCGGTTTTTCACCAGCGCACTCCATGGCTCCCCTTTTTTCAGCGTCGCCCACATATCGGCAAAGGCTTCAGGCGGCATATCCGGATGGCGCACCATATTGTGCGGCTGGCCGTTAATCTCTTCAGGCGTAAAACCGCTGACCTCAATAAACGCATCATTGGCGTAGGTGATGCGGCTGCTGGCGTCGGTGGTCGACATCAGCGTGGCATCATCTTCAAACAGGTACTCTTGCTGTGTAACGGGCAAGTTATTACGCATGGGTTAAATCCTTCATGGGATCAACAAAAGTGAGGTAAGAGGGGATGAGTTATATTTTTTTATATTTTCGGCGCGAACGGGCAGATCTTTAGTGGCCTTAACACAAATCACATGACGCAGGTAGCATATCCACTCGCTCAGTGACGGCAGGTGGTCGCCGGTGAACGGTCAGTTGCAACGGGCAGAAAAACCCTGAGTGCGGTAAGTGATTAAACTTAAGACAGATTTTAGAGTATTACAGATGTATCTTCGGCGGGAATAAAAAAAGACCAGCCCGCAGGCTGGTCCCCTTCAGCGCACGCGGCGCCGGATACTCAGGTTAACGGCACGCGGTTAACCGGCCACCTGTTTCAGCTGCGCCTCGTAGGCCACCGCCTGTTTCGCATCAAACTGATCTTCCCACTTGGCGATTACCAGCACCGCCAGCGCGTTACCGACCACGTTCAGCGCGGTACGTGCCATATCGAGGATACGATCCACGCCGGCGATAAACGCCAGCCCTTCCAGCGGGATGCCGACGCTGCCCAGCGTCGCCAGCAGCACCACAAAGGAGACGCCCGGCACGCCGGCGATCCCTTTCGAAGTGACCATCAGCGTCAGCACCAGGATAATCTCCTGGCCCAGCGACAGATCGATGCCGTACAGCTGGGCGATAAAGATCGCCGCAATGCTCTGATACAGCGTCGAACCATCGAGGTTAAACGAGTAGCCGGTCGGCACCACAAAACTGGTGATCGCCTTCGGCGCGCCGTAGGCCTCCATCTTCTCCATAATGCGAGGCAGCACGGTTTCCGAGCTGGCGGTGGAGTAAGAAAGGATCAGCTCATCCTTGAGGATGCGGATCAGCGTAGTGATGCGCAGATTACAGAAGCGGGCGACCGCTCCCATCACCACCAGCGCAAAGAACAGGATTGCCGCATAGACCAGCACCACCAGCTTAGCCAGCGGCCACAGCGAGGCGAAGCCAAAGTTGGCGACGGTCACCGAGATCAGCGCAAACACCCCGACCGGCGCGTAGCGCATAATCATGTTGGTCACTTTGAACATCGCTTCCGAAGTGGAGCGGAATACCTTCACCAGCGGATCGCGGTGTTCCGCCGGCAGCGATGACAGCCCAAGGCCGAACAGCACCGAGAAGAAGATGATCGGCAGCATGTCGCCTTTCGCGATCGCCGCAAAGATATTCTGCGGGATCAGCGACAGGATGGTGGTCACCAGGCTGTGCGGCTGTCCCTGCACCTGCGCGGTGGTGGCTTCATACTTAGAGATGTCCACCGTTGCCAGCGTCGACATATCTATGCCGGAGCCGGGCTGAAACACGTTCGCCAGAGTAATCCCTGTCACAATGGCAATGGTGGTAATCACTTCAAAATAGATGATGGTTTTGACACCAATACGCCCGAGCTTTTTCGCATCACCCACGCCGGCAATGCCGACGATCAGCGTGGAAATCACGATCGGCACCACGATCATTTTGATCAGGTGGATAAAGATATCACCGGCCGGGCTGAGCACGTTAGTGACCAGCCACTCGCGGCTCTCCTGCTGATTATGCAGTACCGCACCGACGGCGATCCCCAGTACCAACGCAATCAATATTTGCCAGGCAAGGCTGAACTTTACAGATTTCATAACTTGTCTTTTTCCTTAACACAACCTGCTTACCGCATGAGACATACGGCATGAATGGCGCTCAGAGGAGGCAGTCCGAATTCGGACAATTCGCAGGTGATGGATGGTTGATTCCTGATTTACAGGCGCGTAATCAGTACCATTTTCAACGGCATGAATGCAACCCTACGCGATATGCGGCTACTTATTTAATCAGCGACAGGATAAACGTCTGAAAAATAGCCAGCATAATAAACCGTTGTTATGAAAGCGTTTATTAATCTAAAAAATGCGCATAGTGATGCAAAAAAGCGGCGTTGCCCGCAGAAATAAAAAGGTCTATTTGCGTTTTTTTTGCACGGCGTGCTGTACTGCAACCGGCATAACGGCGCGCCATCCCCAACGGAAACGGCCACTGTCGGGCGGCTTTCATCACCGGCTGTTATGACGTGATCTGCCGCGCAAAAAGAAAACAAAGCCAGACACCGGTCTTCAATTAACCTTTGATTGACATATTATTAACATCTTCAAGGAGGCGAGCCATGACAGAAAAACACCGTTACCCGGTTCCCGCAAACATTGCGGAACATACGCTGATCAATGCCCGGCAGTACCAGTCGATGTATCAACAGTCGGTCGAAAACCCCGACGCATTCTGGGGAGAGCAGGGAAAAATTCTCGACTGGATAACCCCCTATCAGACGGTGAAGAACACCTCCTTTGCCCCCGGCAATATTTCCATTCGCTGGTATGAAGACGGCACGCTGAACCTGGCCGCCAACTGCCTCGATCGCCACCTCGACGCCCGCGGCGACCACCCGGCGATTATCTGGGAAGGCGATGACGCCGGCGAAAGCACCACCCTGACCTACCGCGAGCTGCACCGCGATGTCTGCCGCTTTGCCAACGTGCTGTTGGATCTCGGCATTAAAAAAGGCGACGTGGTCGCCATCTATATGCCGATGGTGCCGGAAGCGGCGGTGGCGATGCTGGCCTGTGCGCGCATCGGCGCCATCCATTCGGTGATCTTCGGCGGCTTCTCGCCGGAGGCGGTGGCAGGCCGCATCATCGACAGTAATTCACGTCTGGTGATCACCGCCGATGAAGGCATACGCGCCGGGCGAGCCATTCCGCTCAAGCGCAACGTTGACGATGCGCTGAATAACCCTAACGTCACCAGCGTCAGTAACGTGGTGGTGCTGAAACGCACCGGTAAGGCCACCGGCTGGGACAACCAGCGCGACCTGTGGTGGCACGAACTGGTCAGCAAAGCCAGCGACCATCATCAGCCAGAGCCGATGAACGCCGAGGACCCGCTGTTTATCCTTTATACCTCCGGCTCCACCGGCAAACCGAAAGGGGTGCTGCACACCACCGGCGGTTACCTGGTTTACGCGGCCAGCACCTTTAAGTACGCCTTTGACTACCAGCCGGATGATATTTACTGGTGTACCGCCGACGTCGGCTGGGTCACCGGCCACAGCTACCTGCTGTACGGCCCGCTGGCCTGCGGCGCCACCACCCTGATGTTTGAAGGCGTGCCCAACTGGCCGAAACCGAGCCGCATGGCCGAGGTGGTCGACAAGCATCAGGTCACCATTCTCTATACCGCGCCGACCGCGGTGCGCGCATTGATGGCAGAAGGCGATAAGGCGATTGAAGGCACCCAACGCAGTTCGCTGCGCATCCTCGGCTCCGTAGGCGAACCTATTAACCCGGAAGCCTGGGAGTGGTACCACAAGAAAATCGGTAACGGTAAGTGCCCGATTACCGATACCTGGTGGCAGACCGAAACCGGCGGCTTTATGATCCTGCCGCTGCCGGGCGTCTGTGCACAGAAGCCGGGGTCGGCGATGCAGCCGTTCTTTGGCGTGCAGCCGGTGCTGCTGGATAACGAAGGCAAGGTGCTGGAGGGCGCGACCGAAGGCAACCTGGCGATTGCCGATTCATGGCCGGGCCAGGCGCGTACCCTGTTCGGCGATCACGATCGCTTTGAACAGACCTACTTCTCCACCTTTAAGAATATGTACTTCAGCGGCGACGGCGCGCGGCGCGATGAGGACGGCGACTACTGGATCACCGGCCGCGTTGACGATGTGCTGAATATCTCCGGCCACCGGCTGGGCACGGCGGAGATTGAGTCCGCGCTGGTTTCCCACCCGAAAATCGCCGAAGCGGCGGTGGTCGGCATTCCGCACAGTCTGAAGGGCCAGGCCATTTACGCCTATATCACCCTGAACAGCGGCGAAGAGCCGACGCCGGAGCTGTACACCGAGGTGCGTAACTGGGTGCGGAAAGAGATCGGCCCGATCGCCACGCCGGACGTGCTGCACTGGACCGACTCGCTGCCAAAAACCCGATCCGGCAAAATTATGCGGCGCATTCTGCGCAAAATTGCCACCGGCGATACCGGCAATCTCGGCGATACCTCCACGCTGGCCGATCCGGGCGTGGTGGAGAAGCTGCTGGAAGAGAAACAGACCATTAAGATGCCGTAACTCACAGGGGCCTCCGCGCCCCTGTTTTACCTGCCGCAGAGCAGGGCCTGCCGTAATGCTCTTTCATTCGAAACACCGTTGATATCAATAACAAAAAACTCCCTGATCGGGGCGTGGTGCCTGTCCGCACCCCTCCGTTCACCACCTCTGGAGGCGTTAATGAACGATGTCATCATCCAACGCATTGAACACAGTGCGCGCTTTAAGGAGCTGGTCAGCAAGCGCCAGGCCTTTGCCACCCTGCTGTCGCTGATCATGCTGGTGCTCTACGTCGGCTTTATCCTGCTGATCGCCTTTGCCCCCGGCTGGCTCGGCACCCCGCTGCACGCCGGCACCAGCGTAACGCGCGGTATCCCGATCGGCGTCGGCCTGATCGTCATCTCCTTTGTGCTGACCGGCGTCTACGTCTGGCGCGCAAACGGTGAATTTGACCGCCTGACCCGCGAACTGCTTGCCGAGGTGAAGCAATGAAACAGCCTTTACGCCTGTTCAGCCTGCTGACGCTGCTGCCGGTACCGGCGCTGGCGGCCGACGCCATCAGCGGCGCGGTCGAGCGTCAGCCGACCAATATTGAAGCGATCGTGATGTTCCTGATTTTCGTCGCCGCCACGCTGGGGATCACTTACTGGGCGTCGAAGCGCACCCGTTCGCGCAGCGACTATTACACCGCCGGCGGCAACATTACCGGCTTCCAGAACGGCCTGGCGATGGCCGGTGACTTTATGTCCGCCGCCTCGTTCCTCGGTATCTCGGCGCTGGTCTATACCTCCGGTTATGACGGGCTGATCTATTCGCTCGGCTTCCTGGTCGGCTGGCCGATTATCCTGTTCCTGATCGCCGAGCGGCTGCGCAACCTTGGCCGCTACACCTTTGCGGACGTCGCCTCTTACCGTCTGCAGCAGAAACCGATCCGCACCCTCTCCGCCTGCGGTTCGCTGGTGGTGGTGGCGCTGTATCTGATTGCGCAGATGGTCGGTGCCGGCAAGCTGATCCAGCTGCTGTTTGGCCTCGACTATCATGTGGCGGTGGTGCTGGTGGGCATTCTGATGGTGCTCTACGTGCTGTTTGGCGGCATGCTGGCCACCACCTGGGTGCAGATTATTAAGGCGGTGCTGCTGCTGTTCGGCGCCAGCTTTATGGCAATTATGGTGATGAAGAGCGTCGGCTTCAGCTTTAATACGCTGTTCAGCGAGGCGATGAAGGTCCATCCGAAAGGCATTGATATTATGAGCCCGGGCGGGCTGGTGAAAGATCCGATCTCGGCGCTGTCGCTCGGGCTGGGGCTGATGTTTGGTACCGCCGGACTGCCGCATATTCTGATGCGCTTCTTCACCGTCAGCGACGCCCGCGAGGCGCGTAAAAGCGTGTTTTACGCCACCGGCTTTATGGGTTACTTCTACTTCCTGACCTTTATTATCGGCTTCGGTGCCATTCTGCTGGTCGGTGCCAACCCGGCGTTTAAAGACGCCGCGGGCGCGCTGATTGGCGGCAATAATATGGCGGCGGTGCATCTGGCCGACGCGGTGGGCGGTAGCCTGTTCCTCGGCTTTATCTCCGCCGTGGCCTTCGCCACCATTCTGGCGGTGGTGGCCGGGCTGACGCTGGCCGGGGCATCGGCGGTGTCGCACGATCTCTATGCCAGCGTGTTCCGTAAGGGGCAGGCAAGCGAGAAAGATGAGCTGCGGGTGTCGAAGATCACCGTGCTGGTGCTGGGGGTGGTGGCAATTGCGCTGGGGATCCTGTTTGAGAAGCAGAATATCGCCTTTATGGTCGGGCTGGCGTTCTCGATCGCCGCCAGCTGTAACTTCCCGATTATCCTGTTGTCGATGTACTGGTCGAAGCTGACCACCCGCGGCGCGATGATCGGCGGCTGGCTGGGGCTGCTGACGGCGGTGGGGCTGATGATCCTCGGCCCGACGGTGTGGGTGCAGGTGCTGGGCCACGCGAAGCCGATATATCCGTATGAGTATCCGGCGCTGTTTTCGATGCTGGCCGCCTTTATCGGGACCTGGCTGTTCTCGGTGACCGATAACTCCGCCAGCGGCGCGCAGGAGCGCCAGCGCTTCCAGGCGCAGTTTATCCGTTCGCAGACCGGGATTGGGATTGAGGGTGGTAAGGGGCACTGAGTCAGCAAGGGGGGCCTGTACGTTCTGAGTTGCCTGAAGGTAAAAACCGTTAACACCGTGCCCGGCTCAGGGAGCCTGTACACTCCGCAAAGACGCAACAAGCGTCATCCATGACAGCTCAGCGCGGGCCCTCCCTGGCCCGCGATGCTTTGCTCCGTGTACAGGCTCCCTTCGCTTTAGGTTCGGAGCTGCCTGAAGGAAGGGCACCGTGCCCGACTCCCATCGTTTTGCATTGTCCGCAGGAGTCATCGCCTGCGGGTTCAGTGATCGACAGGCTCAGGCAGCGACGCCAGAAATTTCGGGCAATCGGGTCTTTCCGGATAAGCGGACCGTCAGCGGCCAGGGACGGCCGCTGCCGAGCGCACACGGACGTGTTCATAGCGTGTCCGCGTTCCGGAAAGACCCGATACGCCGGGCACCGGAACACGCAGCGACTTCTGCTTTGTGCGGGCCATCCATGACCCGTGATGCTTTGCTCCGTGTACAGGCTCCCTGCGCTTTAGGTTCGGAGCTGACTGAAAGAAAACACCTTTCAAGATACAGCCTCCCTGCGCTTAACGTTCCGAGTTGCCTGTAAGCAGAACAGGTTAGAAGTGCAGCGCGGCACCCACATAAGGGCCGTTGGCGACGACGTTGTCTTTACGACCGTCTTTGCCGTTCAGGCTCATATATTTGTAGCCCACGCTGACGTCAACCAGCGAGATCGGCTGGAAGCTGACGCCGGCAGCGGCTTCCTGATAGTTGTCGATGTGGCTGGAGGTCGCGTCCGGCGCGTAGAAGTACTCACCGTAGACGTTAAACATGCTGGTTACCGGCACCTTAACGCCGCCGCCGATGGCGATGGCATAGCCGTCACGGGTGTCTTTCGGGTTGGTGGACAGTGCTTTGACGGTCGGTGACAGGAACACGTCGCCGACCGCCACGTTGTAGCCCAGACCGAGGCTTTCCACGTTGCCGTCGTGGTCGCTGCGCAGCCAGTCGCCGGACAGCGCAAAGCCCGGGGTGTTGGTGCCCAGACCGACGTGAACGTCAGTGTAGTCTTTGCCCACGCTCACGCCACCTTCGATAGCCTGGGCAGAGCCTGCCAGCGCCAGCAGTGCCAGCGCACCGGTTGTCATTGCCACTCTTTTCATTGTTTTCTCCTGGTAAAAATTACGCATGCCGCAGGGCGGCGAGCGTGAAGACTAAAGCAATCACACTAAGAATTATATGAGAAACAGGGGAAAGCGCCTGAATTTGATTAACATTACAAAAATGGCGGTAAGCAAATATTTCTTATCCGGCCCACATCAGATGACCAATGGCCGGGGCCAGCACCACGGTGAGAATACCGGACAGCATCATCACCAGGCTGGATACCACGCCCTCCTGTGCACCCAGTTCGTAAGCGCGGGCGGTACCGGCACCGTGGGAGGCGGCACCAAAGCCCGCGCCCTTCGCCATCCCCTGGGTTATTGCCAGCCGCAGGAAAAGAATATCCCCCACGGCCATGCCAAATACCCCGGTGATCACCACAAACAGCGCCACCAGGTCCGGCTGGCCGCCGAGCTGTTTCGCCGCCGCCAGCGCAAACGGCGTGGTGATCGAACGCACCGCCAGGCTGCGCTGAATAGCCTCGGGCAGCATCAGCAACCGGGCCAGCCACACCGAGCTGAACACGGCGACCAGCGTGGCGACGATCACCCCGGCGGTCAGCGACAGCCAGTGGCGGCGAATAATCGCCAGGTTTTCATATACCGGCACGGCAAACGCCAGCGTCGCCGGGCCGAGCAGCCACAGCAGCCAGCGGCTCTCACCGATATAGTCCTGCCAGGAAACTTTTGTTACCAGCAGCAGCGCCACCAGCACCATCGGCGTCATCACCAGCGGCATCAGCAGCAGACGGTGCCAGCGGCGGTAGAGGCGCTTATTGCAGAAGTAGACGCCCAGCGTGACCAGCAGGCACACCACGCTCAGCAGCAGATCACGCATGACGTTTAGCCTCCCGCCGCGCGCTCAGCCAGCACTCAAAACGGTAGACCCGCTCCACCACCACGCTGGTCGCCGCCAGCACCAGCAGGGTACTGACGCCGATCACCAGCAGAATGCGCCAGCCCTCCAGCCGCAGCAGCTCCGCATAGTTCACCACCGCCACCACCGCCGGGATAAAGAACAGCAGCATTTCGGCCAGCAGCCAGTTCGCGCCGGCTTTGACCCAGCCGAGCGGCAGCACCCGCAGCACGATCATCGCCAGCAACAGCAGCAGGCCGACGATATTGGCCGGCAGCGGCAGGTGCAGCCAGATCACCAGTTGCTCAGAGAATACAAACAGCGCGATGTAGAGTAAGACCTGCAGTGGCACCTGCAGGCGCTGCCGCCAGGCGGGGGCAGACGGTAGCGGGCCGGTCAGGTGCTGTGGGGTGCTGCGACTCACTTTTTATCCTCGGTAATACTTCGACAGAAATGATTATAAATCCGCGACAAAGGGTGAAAAAAATGAATTAATATTATTCCAGCTATGCCAGAAAGGAATGATGATGGACGTTCGCGCGTTGCGCTATTTTGTGGAAGTGGTTCGCCAGCAGAGTTTTACCCGCGCGGCGGAACAGCTGTACGTCACCCAGCCGACCATCAGCAAGATGCTGCGCCAGCTGGAAGAGGAGCTGGGCTGCACGCTGCTGCTGCGCGAAGGGCGCAGGCTGCATCTGACCGACACCGGCCAGGCGGTCTATCAGCGCGGGCTGACTATCCTGCAGGAGTTTAAACAGCTGGAAGCCGAGATCAGCGATATCAACGAGCTGAAAACCGGCGAGCTGCGGCTGGGCATTCCGCCGATGGTCGGCATGCAGATCGCCGGTGCGGTCTCCGCCTTCCGCCAGCGTTACCCGGGTGTGGTGCTGAAGATCTCTGAGTTTGGCGGCCTGACGGTGCAGCAGGCGGTGCTGACCGGCAGCCTGGACATTGCCATGACCGCCCTGCCAATCGCTGACGATCAGCCACTCAACGCGCTGCCGCTGGTCAGCCATCCGCTGTGCGTGCTGGTGCCGCGTACCGAGGCCTGGCTGCGCCGCACCCACGTGCCGCTGGCCGAGCTGGCCGGGCATCCGATCCTGATTTATAACGAAGAATTTTCCCTCAACCGCCAGCTGATGCGCGCATTTCAGGCCAGCGGCTTTACGCCGCAGATCGCCGTGCGCAGCGGCCAGTGGGACTTTCTGGCGGCAATGGTACAGGCAGGAATGGGGGTAGCGATTTTGCCGGAGCCAGTCTGTCAGCGGCTGGATAAGAGCCAGCTGCTGTGGCTGCCGCTGGAGTCGGATCTGGTGTGGCAGCTGGGGCTGATCTGGCGCGAGGGCAACTACCTGTCGCGCAGCGCCCAGGCGTGGATCAGCTGCTGCCGCGAGTGCCTGCCGGGTGAAGCACCAGGGCTGTCACTGTAAAATTCAGAAAATGCGCGGTTATTTGTTGCGGAGATGCTGAGAACTAATCCGCACATTTTTGTGCTACCAGCATACGGGCAGGGCATTGCCCCACCCGCCGGTTTACTCCTCTTTACCGCTCAGCAGCGTTTCCAGCAGGTCGAGCTCGTGCAGCAGCTGCTGCATGGTTTCGTTGCTGATCTGCTGGGTGGCGCGCAGGTGGTAGAGCTCGGCGCGTTCGGCACGCACCGCGTTCAGGCGGAAGCGGCGTTCGAGGTTCTCGGCAAACTGCGAACGTTCCAGATCGTCTTTGCCGTCCACCCGGCGGCGCAGGTTACCAATTACCCGCGAACTCACCTCTTTCAGTAGCTCGGTATCGATGTTCTCTTCGGTGTCCGCCGTCAGCCGTTCTTCCATCTTATACAGGCTCTCCATCGCCACGCCGGCCATCACCGCCCGCGCGGTCTGCACTTCGCGGCGGTGCACGCTTTTATCGATGCCATCAATACCGCGCAGCAGCAGCGGCAGCAGCACCACACCAACCAGCAGCGAGAACAGGATCACCCCGGTGGCGAGAAACACCAGCTCGTAGCGCGCCGGGAAGTCGCTGCCGTTGCTCAGCAGCAGCGGAATCGACAGCACGCCGGCGAGGGTAATCGCCCCGCGCACGCCGGCAAAGGTGGCGATCAGCAGCTCGCGGGTGGTGTAGCTGGAAAACTCCATCGGCCGCTTTTTCAGCAGGCGGCGGCTGATGGCGCGCATGGTCCACAGCCAGCCAAAACGCACGATCATCAGCGCAAAATAGACCAGTACCACCGAGGCAAACAGCACCCACAGCTCGACGTTAGGATCGGCATCGGCCTGCCTGACCGAGATTTCCATAATCCCCGGCAGCTGCAGGCCGAGCATCAGGAACACCATGCCGTTAAACACGAACTCCAGCATCTGCCAGACGCTGTTAGCACGCAGGCGCATCGCCAGCGGCGCCTGGCGAATAATGCCGGAGCGAGAAATGGTCATCCCGGCCGCCACGGCGGCAAGGATGCCGGAGACGCCGATATGCTCGGCAATCAGGTAGGAGGCAAACGGCAGCAGCAGCAGCAGCACGGTCTGCGTCGCCGGATCGTCACCGCTCAGGCGGCTGAACAGGCGCAGCGATTTACCGTACAGCCAGCAGATGGCGATACCGGCCAGCAGGCCGCCAATCGCCACCTTAAGAAATTCAACCGTAGCACCGGAGACGGTAAACACCATGGTGCCCATCACTACCGCCACGGCAAACTTCAGCGACACCAGGCCGGAGGCGTCGTTCATCAACGCCTCGCCCTGCAGGATCGACATGATTTTTTTTGGAATACGCCCTTCACCGACGATGCCGGAGAGCGCCACCGCATCGGTCGGTGACAGGACGGCGGCCAGCGCAAACGCCGGGATCAGCGGGATGCCCGGCACCAGCCAGTAAATCAGGTAACCAATACCGACCACGGTGACCAGCACCAGCGCCAGCGCCAGGCCGATAATCTCCCGCCCGTGGTGCAGGAACTCGCTGGTCGGGGTTTTCCAGCCGTCGGCAAACAGCAGCGGCGGGATAAACAGCACCAGAAACAGCTCGGGGTCAAAGTCGACGTGCAGGCCGAACGTCGGCCAGGCCAGCAGCGCCCCCACGGCAATCTGCACCAGCGGCAGGGGGATCTGAAACGGGATAATACGCGCGGCCACGCCCGAGAGCGACACGACCAGCGTCAAAATGAGGATGGTGAAGAAGATTTCCATGTTTACCTTACTCTGTCTTCCGGTGGGGTTTCATGCAAAGACGGCAGCGCAATGCACCTTGCAGAACATCACCGTCAGCGGCACAGCCAGCGTGACGGGACACAGATTATAGTAAAACAAAATAGTAAACCGTTGAAAAACAGGATGTGCTCAGGAGGGAAATTCAGTAGGTTCTGAAGGTGGGGCCGCCGTCTGCGGCCCCGAAACAGCATTAAATCGCCCAGCCGCCGGCATAGAAAGCGACAAGGATCGCCGCGATAATCACCGTACCGGCGTTCAGCTTGCGCCATTCGCCGGCAAAGATGCGGCCGATCACCAGCGCACCGAAGCCAAGCATAATGCCGGTCACGATGTTGCAGGTCAGCACGATAAACACCGCCGCCAGCAGGCCGGACATCGCATCAACAAAGTCATCAAAGTCGATTTTAGAGACGTTGCTGAGCATCAGCAGGCCAACGTACATCAGCGCCGGTGCCGTGGCATAACCCGGCACCAGGTAGGCCAGCGGTGACAGGAACAGGATCATCAGGAACAGCACGCCGACCACGATCGCCGTCAGGCCGGTTTTGCCGCCCGCCGCGGTGCCCGCCGCCGATTCGATATAGACCGCCGCCGGGGCCGCACCGACCAGACCGGAGAAGATGCTGCTCAGTGAGTCGCTGGTTAACGCCTTACCGCCGTTGATAATCTGGTTGTCTTTATCCAGCAGGTTGGCCTGGCCAGCCACCGCGCGGATGGTGCCGGTGGCATCAAACACCGCGGTCATCACCAGCGCCAGCACGCTCGGCAGCACCGCCGGTTGCAGCGCACCGAGGATATCCAGGCTGAACACCAGCGAATTCCCCTGCGCATCGCTCAGGCTTGGCATGGCGAACAGCCCCTGATACTTAACCGACGGGTCAAACAGCAGGCCGATCACCGAGATGGCGATAATGGTCAGCAGGATGCCGCCCGGCACGCGCAGCTTCTCCAGGCCGAAGATCGCCGCCAGCCCAACCAGCGTCATGATCACCGGGAAGGAGGTGAAGTGGCCCATCGCTACCGGCAGGCCGGGTGCCGGGTTCTTCACCACCAGGCCGACGCTGTCCGCGGCGATCAGCAGCAGGAACAGGCCAATCCCGACCCCGGTGCCGTGCGCCACGCCCATCGGCAGGTTGCGCAGGATCCAGGCGCGAATGCCGGTGGCGGAGATCAGGGTAAACAGGATACCCATCAGGAACACCGCACCC
>NZ_JRZZ01000019.1:0-25294 GCF_002865965.1 Erwinia sp. B116 | reverse complement strand
CCGATCGCCATCGGCAGGTTCGCCCACAGCCCCATCAGCAGCGAGCCAAAGCCCGCCACCAGACAGGTAGCCACAAACACCGCCGTTGGGGGGAAGCCGGCTTTACCGAGCATGGACGGCACCACAATCACCGAGTAGACCATCGCCAGGAAGGTCGTAAGTCCGGCAATAATTTCCTGACGCACGCTGCTGCCGCGTGCAGAAATTTTAAACCAGGCGTCCAGGCCGCCGGCCGGTTGAGAAGGAGTCGACATGATAATCCTCTGAGATTTCTTATGAGTTATTGCTGCGCGGTATCGCGGGCAGAGCCGCGATCGACGTTTGCATCCCTGGCACAATAGTCGCGGTGCAGCGGACCTCAGGGAGAGGCGCTGGCCGGATAAAGGCAAACGTTTACTATTTTCACGCAAAAAAAGCCCGGCCGTGATGAGACCTGAAACGATTCACGGAAAGGCAAACGATTATCCAGCCTTTAATGAGGTATTTTCAACACCTGTTCACGTGATTTTTTGCCGGATGGCAGTCAGCCGTTGCGCAACGCCGTTACACAGAGAGGGTAACGGCGAAAAGCCAGGGTGCGAAATAGCCCTTTCTTATGGGTTCAGGATAGCGTGAGTTCACCACCCTGCTGCACCGCACGCTGCCAGGCCTCCCGCGCCTGCACCTTCTGCAGCCAGGCCTGAATCGCCGGGGACTCTTTACCGCCGCCGCGCGCGCTGAGCGCCTGCAGCGGGAAGCTCATCTGCACGTCGGCAATGCTGATGCGGCTGCCGGCGAACCACGCATGTTGCGTCAGGTGCTGTTCGATAAACTCGCGATGGGTAACCAGCTGCGGGTTGAGATAGCCTTTCTGTACGCCCGCGCCAAAGGCGCTGCCAACCGGGCGCAGCAGCCACGGCACCGGCGGTTTCCCCATACGGCCGAAGATCAGCTTCATGACCAGCAGCGGCATCAGCGAACCTTCCGCGTAGTGCAGCCAGTAGCGCGCCTGCAGCTGCTCCTCTTCATCGGACAGCGCCAGCTTTTGTTGCGGATCGTAGCGGCTGGCCAGGTACTCAAGGATAGCGCCGGACTCGGCCACAACCCGGTCACCATCGGTAATCACCGGCGATTTGCCCAGCGGATGGATTTTTTTCAGTTCAGGTGGGGCCAGCAGCGTGCCCTCACGCTGGTAGCGGCGGATCTGGTACGGCACCTCCAGCTCTTCCAGCAGCCACAGGATACGCTGCGAGCGCGAGTTATTCAGATGGTGAACGGTGATCATAGTGGCTCCTGTTGTGTGCCCGGCATAAAAACGTCGGTAACGTCTGAGTATAGGTGACGACGTGCCAGCGGTAAGATTTGAATGAGGGTCACATTTTCGCTGCACCCATCCGCGTTGAAGTCGTCGTTTCACCGAAAAGCCCTGCCGCCAGATTGTCCTTTATACCTGTTCAGGTATGGTGATAATATCACCACAAGGTAAAAGAACAGGGAGATGGGTACACAGGGAGAAAGGCCGTTAATCTGGCTGGGCAGCAGTAAAAAAGATTTGATGTCGCTGCCCACCGCGATCCAGCGTTTTTTTGGCTTCGCACTGGATTTTGCCCAGCGCGGCGAAAAACACGACAGCGTGAAGGTTCTTAAGGGATTTGGCAGCGCCGGTGTTCTGGAGGTCGTGGAGGATGATATTGGCGGTACTTACCGCGCGGTCTATACCGTTAAGTTTTCTGAAGCCGTGTTCGTACTGCATGCTTTCCAAAAGAAGAGTAAACAGGGAATCATGACGCCAAAAGAGGATATGGAGATCGTTCGAATTCGTCTCAAGGTGGCAGAAACCATTGCTCAGGAGTTAAGAAATGAAAAAGACAGTCATTGACGGTATCACCGTTGAGCAGGGTTCAGGCAACGTGTTCGCCGACCTGGGGTTACGCGACGCGGAGAAGCACAAAATTAAGTCTGGGCTGGCCATTGAAATCATCAAGTCGATCCGGCGGCTGGGGCTGACCCAGGCTGCCGCTGGCGAACGCATGGGTATCAGTCAGGCCAAGGTCTCCAATCTGCTGCGTGGTGACTTTACTCACCTCTCGGAGCGTAAGCTGATGGAGTGCCTTAACCGGCTCGGTTGTGATATTGAGATTGTGATTACCCCCTCCTCCTCACCGATTGGTCACCTCAAACTGGCCATTTAACGCCCCGGCGCTCCTGCTCTGATCGTCCAGGGCCGCCTCAGCCGCCCTTCACATCCAGCAGGATCGCGCCGGTGCCCTGCTCGCTCAGCCGGTCGTTCGGGTTGCGCAGCGGGCAGTCCTGCATCGACAGGCAGCCGCAGCCGATGCAGCCGTTAAGATCGTCGCGCAGATGAGTGAGGGTTTCAATGCGCCGGTCCAGCTCGTCACGCCACTGCTGGGACAGCACCGCCCACTCTTTTGGCGACATGCGTTTGTCCGCCGGGTACTGCATCAGGCTGTCGCCGATGGTCGCCAGCGGGATGCCGATACGCTGGGCGATCTTGATCACCGCCACCCGGCGCAGTACGTCACGGTGATAGCGCCGCTGGTTGCCGGCATTGCGGTGGCTGCTGATTAAGCCTTTACTTTCATAGAAATGCAGCGCGGAGACCGCCACGCCGCAGCGCTGGGCTACGTCGCCGGGGGTCAGTTCGCGCTTGTTCGGCGTGGTACGAGTTTTTTTCATTTAGCCCTTTACCTCAAGTTAACTTGAGGAATTATACTCAGCCACCATTGATACCGCGAGGGCTAACGCCCCTGTTGCTCATTTTTTCCGCCAGCGTGGCGCAGAGACCCGGGAGAAACCTGTATGCATGACGAGATCATCAGCACCCTGACCGACTGGATCGATAACAATCTGGATAAGACGCTGTCGATTGATGAAGTAGCCGCAAAATCGGGGTATTCGAAATGGCACCTGCAGCGGATGTTCCGCGCCATCACCAAACAGACGCTGGGGAATTATATTCGCGAGCGCCGCCTGACCCTGGCAGCAGAAGCGCTGCGTCAGACCCAGCGGCCGGTGTTTGATATCGCCATGCAGTACGGCTACGACTCGCAGCAGACCTTTTCCCGCGTGTTCCGCCGCCAGTTTATGCAGACGCCCACCGCCTATCGTCACCATATGCGCCGCCAGGCGCTGGCACGCAGCAGCTGGAGCTTTGACTGCAGTGACTATCCGGCGGGCGGTTTTGCCCAGCGCATCGCCGATCAAAACAGCCCGGCGCGTAATTAAGCCTGCCGCGAGGCAACCATTCTATGCGGTGCCGCGTTTGTCGCGCAGCAGGACGGTGACAGATACCAGCCGCCGCCTGACGCTTTAACGTGATACATCGCCGCGTCGGCCTGCGCCATCAGCGCCTGCACGCTGCTGTGATCTTTCCCCTGCGCCGCGCCGACACTCAACGACTGCACAACCCGGGTGCCGTCCTGCAGCACGATCGGCTGTGCCATCGCGGTGATAATATCCTGCGCCACCCGTGCCACCTGATCCGGCCGCTCAACGGTCGCCAGCAGCACCGCAAACTCATCGCCGCCCATCCGCGCCACCAGGTCGTCACGCCGCAGCCGCGCGCGCAGCCGTCGGCCGGTCTCCTTCAGCACCCAGTCCCCCGCCGCATGGCCGTACCGATCGTTAATCTGCTTAAAGCGATCGCCATCAATAAACAGCACCACCATCCGCTCGCGGCACCAGGGCTCCTGCCACAGCGAGGCCAGCTGGTGTTCGAAGGCGGCCCGGTTCGGCAGGCCGGTGAGCGGGTCGTGCAGCGCCTTGTGCGCCAGCGAGGCGTTCTCGCTTGAAAGCTTCTGCTGCCAGCTCTCCAGCTCCGCATGCAGCCGGCGCGACAGGAACCAGGCCAGCAGCGCCACCACCAGCAGCATGGCGCTCAGCAGCAGCAGCACCAGCCAGATCGCATCAGGGGCGGTTTCCCCCCTCTGCGGCTGCGACATTCTCATCGCCAGCAGCGAGACGCTGCCAAACAGCAGCGCTACGCCGACCATCAGCAGATGCATACGCTGAACCTGTTTACGAATGGTCGGGACGCCCGGTGAAAATGCGCTCCCGGTGCGACGGTTTTTCATCATAGGTTCCTCAGTTGCCGCGCCGTTAACGGCGGCCCCGCAGGGCTTCCACCCCGGTAATGCGTCCCTGGCGATCGTGGGTGACCCGCAGCAGATCGTTACTGCTGAGTACGCTGACGTCGCTTTCACTGATGGCAAAGCTCTCCGCCACTTCGTCCGGATCCAGACCCGGGCGGCGGCGGCGGCGCTCGGTGCGAAAGCGCAGCTGGTTGTACTTGGCCCAGCCGATCAGCACCAGCGCGTTAAACAGCGCGATAGCAAAATAGAGCGTCAGGGTATCCATTCCCGAGCTCAGCGGCCGCGGGCCGCCGTAAGGCGTTGAGTGCAGGATATGCAGCAATCCGGTGACAAACAACCAGATAAATCCGCACCACGCCAGCAGCGTGAGCAACAGGTCGATGAATCGCGGCAGCCAGCTGCGCGCGGTGAATATCAGCGGTGAAGCCATAGCGTTATCCTTTTTCTATCCCGCGATCGGGGCTTTCCCAGCGCGCGCGGCGCTGGCGCGAACGCAGCATCACTTTCGGGAACGACACCAGGGTGGTAAACAGGCTCAGCATCCAGTAGACCAGCGGATACCAGATCACCCAGAACAGCGAGTTGCCGAGCCTGGGCTCATAGCGGCGCTCGATCAGCAGGCTGACGCTGAACTGCAGCAGACAGGTCACCGCCAGTACCATGCCGGTAAACTGCGGTGGGAACAGATCGTAGACGCGGATATTGTCCGGCAGCGGCATCACCAGCCCCAGCAGAAACAGAATGATGCTCACCGCGTAGGTAAAGGCCCAGATGGTGGAGAAGCTGAACTCAAAGAACAGCACCCACATCCGACGGTACTCCCACGACCAGATATGCCGCAGGTTTTTCAGAAACACCTCGGCACCGCCCTGCGCCCAGCGCAGCCGCTGCTGCCACAGGCCTTTTACGGTCTCCGGCATCAGGATCCAGCACAGCGCGCGCGGCTCGAAAAACACCGACCAGTGGCGCAGCTGCAGCTTCCAGCTGATATCGATATCTTCGGTGATCATCTCCGGGCTCCAGTAGCCCACTTCCGCCAGCGCGCGGCGGCGGAAGGCGGCCACCACGCCGGAGACGGTAAATACCTGGCCATAGACGCGCTGGGTGCGTTTGATCAGGCCAATAATTGAGGAGAACTCCCCAACCTGGATACGGCCAATCAGCGTTGAGCGGGTGCGGATACGCGGGTTGCCGGTGACGGCGCCCACGCGCGGGTTATCCAGCAGCGGGGCCACCAGCCAGGCGGCGGCGTCACGATCCAGCAGGGCGTCACCATCAATACAGACCAGGAAGTCGCTGCGTGCCGCAGCGGCCCCGGTTTGCAACGCGATGGCTTTGCCCTGGTTGGCGGCCAGATGAATCACCCGCAGGCGGGAGAATTCCGCCGCCATCTGGTCGAGGATCTCGCCCGTGTCATCTTTGGAACCATCGTTAACGGCTATCACTTCCAGCCTGGCATAACGCTGGTTCAGCGCGGCCTCCAGCGTTTCGCGCACGTTGGGACCTTCGTTATAGCAGGGCACGATCACCGAGATCAACGGATTGCCCGCCAGCTCAGGGGCCGGCGCGTCTTTGCCCCACGCCCAGTGCCGTTCGCGGTAGAACCAGAAATAGAGCCCGCCGGTCATCCAGATCCCGGACATAAACAGCGGCCAGAAGAACACGAAGTTCAGCATCACCTCACCGGTATAGATCAGGGTGATGCCAAACGGGATACTCAGCACCAGGCAGAGTATCAGGAACGCAAGAAGACGATCGATCATGGCAGCGGATACCAGGTTGAAGAGAACACGGGACGGATGTCGTTCAGCGCAGGCCGGTTATTCAGAAAATCATCCGGATAGTAGCCAAAGCTCTGAGCGCCGCTGGTCTGCAGCTGTTTCATCCAGTCGGCCAGCTGTTCACCGCTGAGCGCACCCTGCGCTTCCGGCTGGCGCCAGTCGCGCGACTGCAGTTCAAACACGGTTTTCTGCAGCGCGCCCGGGCGCAGCGCCACGGTGGTCACCAGCTTATCCAGCCAGGCCAGGCCCTGCCCCTGCGGCACCTGCTCCATCAGCGGCATCGCCATCGGCGCGACCCAGTCGTAGGTTTGCAGGAAGTCGTCGAGGTTCTGCGCAAACCAGGCCTCGCTCTCCGGCTCAAGGATCGGCAGCGCGAAGATGTTGCGCGCGGTCTTCACCTGCGGCCCGCGAATAGCCCGCACATCGGCGGCCAGCTGACGGGTAAAGTCGACCAGCGTACGGCTTTTAAAGCGGGTCCAGCGCTGCATCATCGCCGGGTCCTGACGAATAGCGGCGATCGAGGCCGGGAAGCCGGCGGCCTGATAGGCCTGCAGCGCGTCCGGGCTGGCGTCTTCGTCGTCGCCCAGCAGCGCATCATCGTGGAAAATGATGCCGGAGAACGCGGCATGGGCGGCCAGATCCTGGTAAATCTCGCGAATACGCCGGCACGCTTCCGCGCTGAACGGCGACAGCCGCTGATACTGCTGCGCATCCACCGTGGTCTGGCCGGTTTTCAGGTCGACCTTCGCCACGCGCGGCAGCGATTTGTCGAGATCGAAGGCCAGCACCGGCATCCACGCATAGACGCTGGCATGAGTCCGGGTACTTATCTGCCACGCTACCCGGTTGAACAGGTCGGCGCGTACCGGCAACCAGCGGTTGGGGAAGTAGAGCTGTTTAACGTTGCCGTCGCCGTCCGGGTCGGCAAACGCCTGCAGGAATACCGTGCTGGCACCGGTGTCGGCCACCCGCTGGATCAGCTTGTCGAGGTTGCGCGACTGCTGCTGCGGGTCTGCATCGTAGACGTAATCGAGATCGACGTGCAGCACGCGCATCGGCGCTTTTTCCTGCACTTCGGCAATGCGCTGCGAGAAGCTGTAGAGGCCTGGGTTGTTGCCGATCAGCAGGCGCGGCACGTTGTCGAGACGGTCAACCGAGGCCAGCCCTTCATTTAAGGTCAGCGCCATCTGGTAGCCCTGCTGACGAACAATGCTCAGCGCTTCACCACCGGCGGCACCGTAAGGCCACACCCAGACGCGCGGCGCTTTGCCGGTGACTTCGGTGATTTTTTGAGTGATTTTCGTTACGTCTTCACGCACGCGCTGGCGGTAGGCGTCCCCGCTCTCATACGCGCCCTGTTCACGGCTGTAGCTACGGTTCACCGCAAACGGCTCGCTGTTACCCTGCGGGTTAGAGACCGCGCCTTTGTGCTGGTCCCAGGTGTGCGCGCCGATTTCCACCAGCCCGGAGCGCGACATCTCGGCAATCTGCTGCCAGGTGGCAAAGCGGTCACGCGGGGTGATCAGCCCGCCGAAGTTGACCGGCTGGCCGACCGGGGTGCTCACCCAGCTGCCGACCGGGGCCAGCACCGCGTGCCACTGGTACGCCTGCAGCAGCGGCCAGACCCGGCGATAGAAACTGCTGTAACCGTCGTCAAAGCTGAGCAGCACCGCTTTTTCCGGCAGCGGCGCGCCGCCGTCGCGGGCGGCGAGGATCTGGTCGACCGACACCGGCCGGTAGCCGTTTTCACGCAGCCAGGCAAACTGTTCGTTAAGCGCGTCGCTGCGCACCGACAGGTAGCGCTGGTCGGCCCCGCCGTCTTCAACGTCGTGGTAAGCCAGCACGATAAAGTGATTTTTCGGCCAGGGTTTTTCCGCCGCCAGCACCGCGCGCTGGGCGGGCGGCGTAAAACGCAGCGGCCCGGTCTGGCTGCAGGCGCTCAACAGCAGCGCCGCGAGGGACAGGGAGAGAAGAGTAAACAGGCGCATCGATCGGCCCCTCAGAATCGGTAATTCATGTCAAAAGACACGGAAATATTTTTTTCGCGCACGCCGTCATACGGGCGTTTGTCCCAGCTCAGCGTCACGCCGCTGTCCAGTACGTCGTTCCAGCGCACCCGCTGGCCGTAGCTGACGCGGGTGACCGCACCGGCCTGTTGGCCCTGCTGCCAGTAGCGGCCGGCACCCGCCTCTATCTGCTGACGCCATTCGGTCTGATAGTGGCGGTACAGCAGGTGATCGAGCGTGATGCCAGGCACCAGCGACAGATCGCGTGACGGGCTGTAGTAAGCGCCGTCGGTTTTGCTGTTGCTGCTGCCGCTGAGGCTGGGGGTAAAGTCGAGGCTGTAACGGGCCGCGGTAAACAGACGCTCTTTGCCTGCCAGCGACCACTCCAGCCGCCGGTTGCCGTCGGAGAACCACGAAGGTGACAGCGTCGCCTGCCACTCACGGCGCTCGCTCTGCCGCCAGCGGGCAAACAACGAGCCGCCGTCGACCGTCACGCCGTCGCGCAGCGCCCGCAGCGGTGCGTTGCGCATCAGCCGTTCGGCCGATCCTCCCACCCGCCACCGGTCGCTGAGGTCATGCCAGCCCGCCAGACGCAGGCCGGTTTTAGTGCCGCTGCCGTAGCGCTGGCCGTTCAGCTCCAGCTCCGCCCAGTTGTCGCGGGCGCGATACTCCACCCCGCCGCGCACGCTGCGGTTCAGCGCCTTGCCTTCGCGGTACTCGCTGTCGGCAAAGGCCAGACCGCTGAACAGCCGCCAGTTCTCTTCGATCGGCGGCCCGTAGAGCAGTGCGTCCAGCGAAAAGTCATTCGCGCCGCTGACCGGACTGTCGGAGTCGATACCGTGTTCGGCGTTAATCCGCAGTTGGTAATAGCGGTGGACGTTACGCAGGCGATCGAGCCGCTGCGCGCTGCGGCTTTCCGGCTGGCGGGCCAGCACGTCGTCGGCCAGCAGATCGGCCTGATGCCACTCCTGCAGCGCCAGCGCGGTTTGCGCCTGCTGGCTTTCCAGCGCCTGGTTGCGTGGCTCCAGGCTTTCGGCACGCTTGAGCAGCGCTTCCGCCTGGCGCGGCCAGCCGCGCATCAGCAGCACGCCGGCCAGATCGGTCTGCAGGCTCTGATTTGCCGGGGCGGTCTGCGCCAGCTTTTCGGCCCGCTGCTGCGCGAGGGGCAGATCGTCGTTGAGCACCGCCGCCTGCACCTGCATCTGCCGGGCACTGAGCCAGCGGTCGTTCGGCTGTGGCACCGGCGATCCGTAAATGCGCAGGTAATAGGGGGTGATTGCGGCGTACTCGGCGCTCTGCTGGCGCGCTTCTTCGGCCTGTTCGGCTTCGGCATGGGCGTAGAACAGATTATCCTGCTCGCGGCGGGTCAGCATACCGATCTCGCCTTCACGCCGGACCGACTGGTAGAGCGCTACCGCCTGCTCAGGCTGATGCAGATAGAGGTACGCTGAAGCCACCCAGCGGCGGGCATAAGCCGGCACTTCGGCCCCACCGGCGCTCAACTGATGATACTCGTCGATCGCTTTTTGCATCTGACGGCGGGCGACCAGCGCACCAAGGCGGTCGATACGGGCACGGCGAACGTCGCCTGCCGCCTCCGGTTGCAACTGCCACGCCTGCAGCAGCCGCTCATAGCCGGCCAGCGCCCGATCGGCCACGCTGAAGCGTTCGGCCTCGCTGCGGCTGGCGCTGAAGGCGATACGTACCTGCTCCGCCAGCGCGTCGCTCTGCAGGCGACGCAGTTCGGCGGCGGCGGGCTGGCTCTGCCCGCTTGCGCGCAGGGCCTCGCCGCTGACCCGGTTAAGGGCAAGCGCAGAGACGTAATTTTGCTGCACGTTAAGCAGGCCGGGGTAACGCGTTTCCGCCTGACTGGACGACTGCAGGGCATCCCAGCGCAGCCCGGCGGCCCGCTGGGCGTAGGCGAGATCCAGCCAGTGCTGCGCGGTATCTCCCTGCTGCCGCCGCTGCTGAGCCAGACGCAACGCTTCGGCACGCTGCCCGGCGTCGGCCAGCGTCATAATGTAGCCGCTGTGCAGATCGTCATTAGCCGGCTCCGCGGCCAGCGCAGAGCGCCAGACGGACAACGCCGGCTGCCACTGTTTCAGGTTACGCAGCCCGCGGGCCGCGGCCTGCTGCCCACGTACCGGCAGCGTAACCTGCTGATAGCGCTGCCAGGTGGCCACCACCTGCCGGTCGTCACCCGCCCAGCCGGCGATCTGCAGCCAGTCGGCAATCTCACTGGCGGTGAGATCGCGGTGAGCCGCCTGTTGCGGGAAGAAGGTCAGTGCAGGAGCGCTGTTGCCTGCACGTGCCATGGTAATCAGCTCATCGTAGTGCCGATCCTGCGCCAGCGTAAACGGCGGCACTAAGCCCAGCGCAATGCACAAAGCCACGCGCGCAGGCCGTGCACGGCGCAGCGGATTCAACCTGGTAGTAAAAGTAAATAACACAGAGGCTCCTTTATTATTAACCCAGTCCATTGGAGTATTATTTTTATTGACGCACGATTAGTGCATAGATCTAAATTTAGATCAGGCAATGATGAGAAAATGATACCGATATTTCAGTTCTGAAAAAAAATCCTACACGGGGTTGGTTAATCGTACAACTTTTACCATGATAGGATTCATCTTAAATCATACAAAACTTGACGATTAGCGAGTGGGTCATGTAAATAAAAATCATATAAATCATGGCATTATATTAATGCATATGGTTTACGCCGTAAAACGATCGCTTGATAATAGAACCCGGCACTGCCGGAAAAACTTGTACAAAGTGAAATTTTCTCTCACTGAAATTTCGCAGCAATAAATTAGTCTGCCATGATCTCAACCGGCAGATATAAAACTGTCATGACAGCGTCCATTTTCAGTGCTGGCAAGGAATCACCTGTGGCCAGCAGCAATTTAATTTCCTTAATGACTTTCGCCTGTAAACATTCCATATCATATTCCTGCCCTAATGTTTTATTTCGCACCCCTGTTACCGATCGCCCTTAGGGACGAGGCGGCGAAAAAATGGGCATTTGCAAGCTAAAAATTGTTCAAAAAAATAATCCAGATGGTACAATGTGACCGCCATCACACTTTACCCCCGTATTCGATCGGAAAGAGCCCTCCTGGCTGCTCTCCTCCGCCAGCTGGTGGCACTTTTTCCTGTCAGGTCTGTTATTGCGGAGTGTTAAGAATGGGTACGATTACCGCCAGCGTGCTGCTGATGAGGTGGGAGCTGTTAAGCGCAGTGATGATGTTTCTGGCCAGCACCTTCAACGTGAAGTGTCGCCAGGCCAGCCGCAACGCGATGGCGTTTGTTTTCACCGGTATCGGTATCGGCATGTCGTGCTGGTTCGTCACCGGCCTGCTGGGCATCACGCTGAGCATGGAAAACCTGCACAACTTCTGGCACATCACCAAAGAGGTGTTTGTTGACGTGATGAGCCGCACGCCACCCGAGTGGCCGCTGCCCTGAGCCTGATGCCTGACGGGCCGCATCGGGTGCTGCACAACCTGGCAGCATTCGGCGGCCCCGGCGCGTCTTGCCCGCTGACAATCTGATTTCGTCCTGAATCTCCCCTGTTATAAACCACAGATAATAGCGCGTAGAGTGGATTAGCCGATCCGCGATGAATACGCTCAGGCATTTTCCGGCCGTTACCCTGACTCACCCAACGCAGGGAGGAGTGCGCGGTTGCCCCGAAGATGGCGGATGGTATCAGCCAGCGTTACTTTATTTTCTGGATGACGGCTTTTCTGAGCCTAATCGCGATGCCTGTCTGGTGCCCACCCTTCTTCACCACTGCAAAAAATAATATAATTTATCCATTAAAATCTTATATTTAGATTTAAAAAATCCAGCCTTTTTCGTGTTTAAACGCCGTTTAATTCGGCAAGGCCGCGTGTTTTAATCAGCAGGAAAAAATCTCATTATTTTGTGAATCCGGTCTGTTTCACATGCAATGTCGATTATTAGAATCGCACTTACATTTATACCAGGTTAATATCCCGATACAGTTAAGATATATAAATAAATTATTATCACTCCGGCATAATTAAGCAAGGTAATCGCATTAATGAGAAAGTCACGTTATACCGAAGAACAAATCACCAGTGCTATTAAAGCATCGGAAAACGGGTCCCGGACGAAAGACATTTGTGACTCGCTGGGCATCTCTGAAGCGACCTTCTACAGCTGGAAGAAAAAGTATGCCGGGCTGGATTCGGAACAGGGAAGGAAAATCAGAGAATTAGAGGAAGCGCTGCAGAGCCTGAGCCGTGAACTGCAGCAGCTGGCGGGCGACAAAGAGATGCTCCAGGGCGTGGTGAAGAACTTTTTCAGCACCGGCGATAAACGCCAGGCGGTTAATTTCCTGCAGGAAACTTACCAGATTGGCACCCGCCACAGCTGTCGCCTGCTGGATATCAGCCGCAGCGTTTACCACTATTCCTGTCACTGTGAAAATCATTGACGTTGCCCGACGGCTGGCACCCTCCAGCCGGACGTAAAAAGACACGTTATCAATACTTAATGTTAACCGGACAGATAATCACCAGCGCCGCTGAAAGCACGCGCGGTGCTAATCATTCTTCTGCGCACCCGTTGCGTTAACGGGTGGGAGATTCCAGCTGCACGTCATCAATTTTCCAGCCGTCGCGGTCGTGGGTCAGCGTCACCAGCAGCTGTTGCCGATCGGCCGGATCGCGACCCAGCACCACCTCGCCGCTGGCCTGATTACCGTTGAGGGTAAAATCACTTACGCTGACGTTATTGACCCAGCCGTCGCTGTAATCCTGATCCTGTAAGAAGTAGTCGTCATCCATCCCCTGCGGGCTTTTGATCAGCAGCGTGATTTTTTTCAGCAGCCGTTCGGTAACGTACTCTTTTAACAGCGGGTCGTGCTCATCAATCGGGCTCTCTTCATGGCTTAACGCCGTCAGATACCAGTTGTAAAAAGCCAGGCTGGTCCCCTGCGGGTCGGCGTTATGCTCTGCCGCCAGCGTCTGGAAGGCCATTGTTGATGCCAGCAGCATCAGCCACCACTTTTTCATGCAAACCATCCCGAATAACCTTTGCCACCCCTTTCGCTCCCTCACTCTGCCGTCAGCCTCCTGGCTGCCAGTGATTGTATTGAAATTACGCAGCGAATCCAGCCTGCAGCGCACCCGCTGCCCCGCTTTTGCCACTTTTTTTATTGCAGGGTTATGCAGGCCGCGGCCGCAGGCAACGTTTCGTTACCCGCGGCCCGCGGCGACTGATGCGACAGGTCAGGCCCAGTGCTTGTTTTTGCTGGTTTTACCGATGCCGGGGTTACAGCTGTTGGTGGGATCAAGCTGATGGAAGTGGTGCTGATGCTCTTCCGAGGCGTGATAAAGATGGCCAATATTATGTTCGGCCGGATACTTCGCCCCGCGCTGGTCGAGATACGCCAGCACCGCCTGTTTAAACTGCGCGCCGTCCACACCGGGTTGCAAAATATAGTCCTGATGGTTGACCAGGCAGAAGAAGTGGCCGCAGCAGGACTCTTCAAGCACCTGCGCCTGCAGCTCGGCGGGCAGCTCGATACGCCACTGGGTGTCGTTACGGCGCAGCGCCACGTCAAAGGCGATCAGGCGCTGGTCGGTGTTAATGCCGTGGGCATCGCAGTAAAACACCGTGCAGGCGCCGACGCCAAAGCGCACCAGGAACGCGTCACGCTGTTCCGTCTCATCGCAGTGGAACCACTCGCCGTTGTGGCCGCTGAAAAAGACGGTCAGCAGCCGGTGCATTTGCGCCACCTCACTGTGCGCCACCTTAATCATCAGGTGATGCTCATAGCGACGGTGCCAGGAGAGCAGCCGCGGCGCAATGCCGGAGGGGGTAATGCGGTTGCCCAGCTGGATCAGCTTATCGATGGTGTTCTGCGGCAACAGGTTGAGCTTTTTCACCCACGCATCCCAGCGGGCCTTCTTCGCCATCAGCCCGGGCAGCGCCGCCGGGCCCAGCCGCCGGATAGACAGCAGCATATGCCGCGCGTAACGCAGGGTCAGGCGGAAGGCGTTGCGGTGGATATATTCGGCCTGAACCGGCAGCTGCTCCATGTTCTCAATCAGATAACGGCGCAGCGCCAGCAGCACCTGCTCATCGTTGGTGCCGAGGTAGAAGGTATCCTCCTGCTCGCTGGCGTCAAAGGTGGCGAGGCGAACGGCGAAGACGATCACCTTACCGGCGCAGCCAGCGCTGTCGTGCAGGTACTGCGGATTACCGTTAAAGCGCGTCGGCGTTACCGCATCAACATCCTTGATCACCGACGCATAGTCATCGGCCCAGATCTTCCCCGCCCAGTCCGGCGCGCTGCCGGTGGTATAGCTGCCGGCCTGCAGATTGGCGATCATCGCCTCCGGTGTTTCGCCGAGATCGATCCCCAGGTGATTAATCAGCTGCAGCTCACCCGCGTCGTTAATGCGAGCAAACAGTGATTTTTCGGTAAACGCCGGGCCGCGCTGCAGCAGTGAACCGCCGGAGTTATTGCAGATGCCGCCGACCACCGACGCGCCGATACAGGAGGAACCAATCACCGAGTGCGGCTCTTTATGGTGAGGCTTCAGCGCCGCTTCCAGTTCGGTCAGGGTGCTGCCGGGGAAGGCGATCGCCTGCCGTGCATTATCGATCACCTGCACCCCTTTAATCTGCCGGGTGCTGACGACGATCACCGGCCGGTCATAATCATCGCCGTGCGGCGTGGAGCCACCGGTGACGCCGGTGTTGGACGCCTGCATCAGAATAATGGTGTCGTTCTGCTGGCAGACCTGCAGCACCTGCCACAGCTGCAGCAGGGTTTGCGGCACCGCCACGGCCAGCGCGTCGCCGTGGCCAACGCGGAAGCCTTTGCAGTAATACGCTTTCTTGTAGCTATCGGTGATCAGCTGGCCTGAACCAACCACGTCGCTCAGCTGTTGAAGGACTGTAGAGTGTTGCATCGTCGCGCTGCCGCTCCCTGGAACTGAAGTTATGCGCAAAGAGTGTACCGGGGGGTGAGGTTGAGAGCCAGCGTTGCGTTTTGCTGCGCGAATTGTGCCGGGTAATAAAGTGATTTATCCGGCCTCAGGCGCTCACAGCCATCACTATCTTCCGCCATACCCCCCTGGTCCGGCGTGAATATCGCTGTCGCCGCCGCCATCGGCGGGGAAAATTTTTCCACCTGACTTTTTCGCTATCGGTGAATAAATAGTTAGAATTTTCTCAGGTATAGGGAAAGCATTTTTATGCAAAAAATATGCAGTTAAAATGCATAAGGATAATTATTCACTTGTTTTTCAGAATCTTGAATGTGATCAAAAAGTGAATAAAAGCGCTTTACACTGTGTTGACATTGTTACTCCGCACGGCCAGAGTTAGGCCACCTGACCCACCCTGCGGATTAACGCTCACGGGTTAACGGGCAGATCGTGACACTGAGTCGTGGCAAGTTCCCGACGATTTCCTTAAGCAGTCCATCCGGCTGCTTCTCTGGCCAATGACGACGCTCTGCGTCTTCCTGTCGCGTTGACCATGTTGAACCCCCATCGTTGCGGGACGGCCTGATGTTGCCCGCTGACCGCGAAAATAGTGAGAGGATGCTTATGTCTGACCCGACGGATGCGCAGCAGGAACTGCATCGTGGCCTCAGTTCGCGCCATATTCAGCTGATCTCCCTTGGCGGTGCAATCGGCACCGGCCTGTTTATGGGCGCAGGAAAAACCATCGCCGTCTCCGGCACCTCGATCCTGATCACCTACGTGGTGGTGGGTTTCTTTATGTATATGGTGATGCGGGCGATGGGCGAAGTGCTGCTGAGCAAGCTGTCGTATCGCTCATTTGCCGACTTTGTTGCCGACTACCTCGGCCCGAAGGCCAGCTTCTATCTCGGCTGGTCCTACTGGCTTAGTTGGGTGGTGACCTGCATTGCCGACGTGGTGGTATGCGGCGGCTACGTGCAGTACTGGCTGCCGGAGCTGTCGCCGTGGATCCCGGCGCTGCTGACCCTCGGCATCCTTTGCCTGCTTAACCTGCTGGCGGTGAAAATGTTCGGCGAAACCGAATTCTGGTTCGCGATCGTTAAGATTATTGCCATCGTGGCGCTGATCGTCACCGGGGCCTGGATGATTGCCACCGGCTGGATGTCGCCGGACGGCGTGCAGGCCTCGCTGCATAACCTTAGCGACCCGGCGGTGTTTATGCCCCACGGGGTGATCGGCTTCTTTGCCGGCTTCCAGATCGCCATCTTCGCCTATACCGGCGTCGAGCTGCTGGGCACCATGAGCGCCGAAACCCGCTCGCCGGAGACCGTGCTGCCAAAAGCGATTAAATCAATTCCGCTGCGCATTATCATTTTCTACGTTCTGTCGATGGTGGTGATCATCGCCGTGACCTCCTGGCAGCATATCTCGCCGGACACCAGCCCGTTCGTCACGCTGTTTGCCAAAGCGGGCCTGCCGGCGGCGGCGGCGATCATTAACTTTGTCGCCCTGACCTCGGCGATGTCGTCGGCCAACAGCGGCGTCTACTGCAGCACCCGCATGCTGTACGGCCTGTCCGTCGAGAAGCACGCCCACCGGCAGTTCCGCATTCTGTCGCGCTCCACCTCAATTCCGGTACGCAGCCTGCTGTTCACCTGCTTCTGCATGTTTATCGGTACGCTGCTGCTGTTCCTGGTACCCAACGTGATGACGCTGTTCACCGTCGTCTCGACCCTGGCCGCTATTCTGGTGATCTATACCTGGGCAATGATCCTGATTGCCTACCTGGTCTACCGCAGGCGTAACCCGCAGGCGCACCAGCGTTCGACATTCAAAATGCCGGCGGGCATTACCATGAGCTGGCTGACGCTGCTGTTCTTCCTGTTTTCACTGGTAGTGATGGTGTTTGACCCGGACACGCTGCTGGGCCTGGTGGCGATGCCGTTCTGGTTTGTGCTGCTTGAAGGGGTGTGGCGGCTGAAACAGCGCCGCGAACGGGACGTGCTGAAGCTGGAAACCAGCCGCTGAGCCGGGTGCGGTTTTCTACCTTCAGGCACTCTGAACGTAAAGCGAAGGGAACCTGTACACGGAGCAAAGCATCGCGTGCGGGGGATGACAGAAGTCGCTGCAGGTTTCGCCGCCCGTCCTCGCGGCTGTAATCGCTTTACGTGCGGGTCGCTGCCGGTTCGCGTGCCCGGCGTATCGGGTATATCCGGAACGCGGACACGCTGTAAATACGTCCATGTACGCTCGGCGCCGGCCATCCCTGGCCGTCGACGGTCCGCTAACCCGGATATACCCGATTGCCCGAACGTTCTGATGTTGCTGCCACAGTCCGTCGATCACTGAACCCGCAGATGATGTCATCTGCAGACAACGCAAACGCAGCGATTTAAGTCAGGCACGATGTTAACGGTTTTTTACCTTCAGGCGACTCAGAACGTAAAGCGAAGGGAGCCTGTACACGGAGCAAAGCATCACGGGACAGGGATGTCCCGTGCTGAGCTGTCATGGATGACGTTTTTTGCGTCTTTGCGGAGTGTACAGGCTCCCTGAGCCGGGTACGGACTTAACGGTTTTCCCACAGGCGACTCAGAACGTAAAGCGAAGGGAGCCTGTACACGGAGCAAAGCATCACGGGCCAGGGATGGCCCGCGCTGAGCTGTCAGGGATGACGTTTTTTGCGTCTTTGCGGAGTGTACAGGCTCCCTGAGCCGTGCACACTGTTAAAACAAACGCCGCTTTTACGCTTTTACGCTTTTACGCTAAAAAGATTACAGCACGCCCTGTGCCAGCATCGCGTCCGCCACCTTCACGAAACCGGCGATATTGGCACCGTGTACGTAGTGGGTCTGCTTACCTTCACCACCGTACTCAACGCATGAGTGGTGGATGTCCAGCATGATGTGCTGCAGGCGGATATCCACCTTCTCAGCCTTCCAGCTCAGACGCGCGGCGTTCTGCGCCATCTCCAGACCCGAAGTCGCCACGCCACCGGCGTTAGCCGCTTTGCCCGGTGCGAACAGCACACCGGCATCCAGGAAGGCATCGGTCGCCTGAATAGTGGTTGGCATATTGGCGCCTTCCGCTACCGCCTTCACGCCGTTGGCGATCAGCAGTTTAGCTGCGGGCAGATCCAGTTCGTTCTGGGTGGCGCACGGCAGCGCGATATCCACCGCCACGCCCCACGGCTGCTGGCCTTCAAGGTAAGTCAGACCGCGCTCGCGGGCATAGTCTTCCACCGTGCCGTAACGCACGTTTTTGATATCGGCCAGATGCGCCAGCTTCTCGGTGGTAAAGCCCTCTTCATCCACCACGGTACCGCGGGAGTCAGACACGGTGACCACGCGCGCGCCCAGCTCCAGCGCTTTTTCGATCGCGTACTGCGCCACGTTACCGGAACCGGAAACCGACACGCGGCTGCCTTCAAAACCGAGGCCGTGACGCTTGAGCATCGCTTCGGTGAAATAGACCAGACCATAACCGGTGGCTTCCGGGCGGATCAGACTGCCGCCAAAGGTCAGCCCTTTGCCGGTGAACACGCAGGCGGTGTTATTGGAAAGCTTTTTCATCATGCCGGACATAAAGCCGACTTCGCGGCCGCCCACGCCAATATCGCCCGCCGGGACGTCGGTGTCCGGCCCCAGGTGACGATACAGCTCGGTCATCAGCGCCTGACAGAAGCGCATCACTTCCGCGTTGCTTTTGCCTTTCGGGTTAAAGTCAGAACCGCCTTTACCGCCGCCCATTGGCAGGGTGGTCAGGGCATTTTTAAAGGTCTGTTCAAAACCGAGGAACTTCAGAATCGACAGGTTGACCGACGGGTGGAAACGCATGCCGCCTTTGAACGGACCAATCGCCGAGCTGAACTGGACGCGCCAGGCGCGGTTAACATGTACCTGACCTTTGTCATCGGTCCAGGCGACGCGGAACTGAATCAGACGCTCTGGTTCCACCAGACGTTCCAGCAGCCCCTGATCCTGGTAGCGTGGGTTCTGCTCAATGAACGGCCACAGCGAGGTGAACACCTCACGAACCGCCTGCAGGAATTCCGGCTGGTGTGGGTCGCGCTGTTGCAGAGAGGTAAGAAACGACTCCAGAGAGTTATAACCTTTCATTACTGATTCCTTATGCCAGATGTGCGTCCGCTGACGGGCTTGACTGTTTTTTTAATAGTCAGCGGGGTGATTATTGTGCGTCGTCGACTATATCACCGCTTTTTGCCCGTACAATAAAAAACTTATGACCCGCAGGCTGCTGAAATACCTGCTAATTACGGGGTTTTCTATCTCATAACCATAACGGATTAGCGACCGAAGTCAGTGATGGCGCGGCCTCAGGCACGTTTTCTGCTACCGGAAACAATCCAGTCAGAACCTAAAGACGCCAGATAAAAAAATTATTGCAAAACAGTGGCCTGGACAATGACATAAGAATTTATTATGACGATTTTTCTGCGATGAAACATAGTGATACCCGAAAACGACGCCATTAGCGTCTGCAGCCATAGCGGCAAAAACTGCGACGACAAGCAGCCAGCACTGGAGAAACGCAGACATCAGCGACGCTGGGAACGGTGAGTACGGTAAGGACCGCAGGACGGTGACACATGCCTGAAACAGAGGCCCGCCGCAGAACGCGGCGGGCCTGAAGGTTACTTCATCGCTGGCGTCTGCAGCTTCTGCAGTGCCCCGGTCTGCTTGCGCATCTCTGCCACCTGTTTCGCCGTAACTTCCGCGCCCTGGTTACCCCAGCTGTTACGCACGTAGTTCAGCACTTCAGCAATCTGCCGGTCGTCCATCTTCCAGTCGAACGCGGGCATCCCGGCGGCCGTCTGCCGCTCTTCGGTGTGCGGCGCGCGGGCACCACGCAGCATGGCGTGGATCATATTGGTCGGGTTGTGCTGCATCGCCAGGTTGCCGGCAAACGCCGGCACCATGCCGGTGATGCCTTCACCCTGCAGGCCGTGGCAGGCCGAACAGTTAACCTCATAGCTCAGCGCGGCACGGCTCTTCAGCCCGTCATCCAGTACCATCCCCTGCGGGGCCGGCGTCTCTGACGGCTTCACGCCGCGCAGATAGTGGGCAATCGCCTGCAGATCGTCTCCGGTGAAGTACTGGGTTGAGTGTTCCACCGCTTCGGCCATTGGCCCCGCTGCCACGCTGATGCCGTTCGAACCGGTTTTCAGATAGTCGGCCACCTCATCCGTACTCCAGTTGCCGATACCCGCGTGCGGGTTCGGCGAGATATCCGGCGCATACCAGTCTCCGAGGCTGCCGCCCTGCAGATACGCGCTGCCGATCTCCCCGCCCAGCGCGTTGCGCGGCGTGTGGCAGACGCTGCAGTGTGCCGATCCGTCCACCAGATACTTACCGCGGTTCCACGCGGCGTCCTGCTCAGCATCCGGCTGGAAACCGTTGTTATCAAAGAACAGCAGGTTCCAGCCCGCCATCGCCAGACGGATATTGTACGGGAAGTGCATACCGGCGTTTTCATCCACCCGCTTGCTGCGCGAAGGGATAGCAGAGAAATATGCCCATAAATCATGCATATCCTCATCGCTAATCTGCGTGTAGGCGGTGTACGGCATCGCCGGGTAGAGGAAGCCTTTCTCACCGCGACCGTGGCGCACCGCGTTGTAGAAATCACGCTCGGTCATGCGGCCAATACCGGTTTCACGATCCGGCGTAATATTGGAGGTCTCCAGCGCGCCAAACGGCGTATCGATCTTGTAGCCACCGGCAAAATCGGCGTTATGGCAGGCGGCGCAGTCGGCCAGGCGCATCACGTATTCGCCGCGTTTAATCGCCGCCGGGTCGCTGCTTTTGAAATCGGCCAGCTGCACCTTATCGTCGGCGACCGCATTACGTGAGGTGTCCAGCACCGTCCACAGACGACCGGCCGCACCGATCCCGGCCAGCACGGCCAGCGCCGCCAGGCTGTATGCAAGTTTCTTTTTTATGCTCATCGGATTATGCCCCCACCAGCGGCGCAGGGTTTTTAACGTAAGTTTCATGGATGGCGCGCGCGGCGCGGATCGCCAGTGCACCGACGGTGACGGTCGGGTTATAGCCGCCGTTGTTCGGGAAGGCCGAGGCGCCAACCACGAACAGGTTGTGCGCGTCCCAGCTCTGCAGGTACGGGTTGAGCGCCGAGGTGGTCGGATCGCTGCCCATCACCGCCCCGCCGATGGTGTGTGAGCTGTGCTGCATATAGGGGTTCCAGCTCTTCTCTGACTGGTTATCCACCACCAGATGCTGGCCGCCGATCTCTTTCATGATATTGATGGCGCGATCGGTAATGTACTTTGCCATGCGGATATCGTTCTTGTTCCAGTCGAAGGTCATGCGCAGCAGCGGCTGGCCGTGGCGATCTTTGTAGAGCGGGTCGAGGTCGAGATACGCCTCGCGCACCGGCATTGAGGTGCCCTGGCAGAAGATAGTCCCTGCGGTCTGGTAGTCACGCGCGTAGCCCGCCTTCCACTCGCTGCCCCAGCGTTTGGTGCCCGGGCGCAGGCCGTCCATATTCTGGATCGGCCGCCCGTTGGTGGAGAAGCCCATAATCCCGGCACCGCCGATAAAATCGAGATGGCTGTGGTCGAAGTTATCGCCGTTGAAGTCGTCAATCTGCACCGCCAGCGCGCCGCCGCCGATAAACGGGTTCATATGCTCGTTATCGAAGAAGCCGGTGACCGATGAGCAGGTCTGATAGTTGTAGTTACGGCCGATGGTGCCACGACCGGTGTGCGGATCGTACTGCTCGCCGACGCCGGAGAGCAGCATCAGGCGCACGTTATCCATCTGGTAGGCGGTGAAGCAGACCACATCGGCCGGCTGGAAGCCTTCAGTACCCTCTTTGGTAATAAATTTCACGCCGGTGAGCGTTTTGCCGTCCTCATGCTTTACCGCGTGCAGCACTTCGGTGTCGGCCAGCAGGGTAAAGTTCGGGCGGCGCATCAGCGCGGGCAGGATACAGGCCTGCGGTGAGGATTTGGAGAAGTTGCCGCAGCCGTGAAAGTCGCAGAAGCCGCAGTAGGTGCACGGCCCCATGGTGACGCCAAGCGGGTTCACGTACGCCTGCGAAATGTTACCCGCCGGGACGGTAAACGGGTGATAGCCCATCCGTTCGGTGGTGGTGCGGTACTTGCGCATCCAGTGGGTGTCTTTCAGCGGTGGCGTCGGATACTCGCGCGTGCGTGAGCCTTCAAACACGTTGCCGCCGTGAATTTTTTCACCGTTGAGATTACCGGCCTTGCCCGAGGTACCGGCAATGCGTTCGAAACGGTCATAGTACGGTGCCATTTCATCATAGGTGACGCCCCAGTCCTGCAGCTGCAGGCCGGCCATTTTCGCCGCGCCGTAGCGCTCGCGGGTCTGGCTGGCGACCTCAAAGTCCCACGGCGAGAAGCGCCACGACATGCCCGCCCAGTGAGTTCCGGCTCCGCCCACGTTCCAGCCAAACTGGAAGGCCGACCAGTTGCGCACCGGCGCTGCCTCCTGATCCGGGCGGTTACGGAAGGTGGTGGTTTCCACGCTCATAGGCTGCATGATTTTTCGGCGGGTGTGCCAGCGCAGCTCGTCCGGATCTACCGCCGGTGGGAAGTCGGTGGAGGTATCACGCCATGCGCCGCGCTCAATCCCCACCACGTTCAGCCCGGCACGCGTTAACTCTTCGGCCATCACCGAGCCAGCCCATCCCATGCCGACAATCACTACGTCAGCCTTTGCTCTTATTTGCGACATTTGCTCTGTTCCTGCTGTTTTTATTAATCGTTCGGGATGAGGCTGACCGGAATCAGCTTTAAATCTTCGTTGTGGCGATCGACATACGGGCGATAGTCGTAACGCGCACCGGGGAAGCCAATCATTTTCCAGCCGGCCATATTTTTATTCCCACCGTAGATCGGATCGGCCAGATAGCCTTCACGGGCGTTGCGCAGCATTAACTCAAACAGCGCCTGGCTGTTAATATCACGGCCGAGATCGACAGCGCCTTTTTCCATGGCGGTGAGGAAGCCGTCGATCTGTTCAGCGTTCAGCGTATGCAGCGAGCCCTGATGATTTTTCTGCGCCCAGCTTTCCAGCGCCGACAGCCCGGTCAGGTAGCGTTCACGCGGTGGGGTAAGAAACTGCGGGCTGCCCATCAGCCGCTGCTCATTTTCCGGTTTCAGCGGACCGTCCAGATAGAGCGCGGCACCGGAGCCGTAGTCACCGGCCAGCTGGCTGTCGACGAATTCAATGCAGCCCGCTTCGGTGGCCGACGGGCCGTGGCGGTCAGCGGGGATCAGCCGGTCAAAGATCGCCGACAGATTTTTACGCGCCGTTTCATCGGTCAGCACCTGATAACCCTGTTGCCAGGCCGGTTGCGGCAGGTGGTCAGTATTCATCTGCGTGGCCAGCGGTACGTTGCGCAGCTCCTGCGCGGCCAGCTTCGGCGCGACGGCGAATGCCGCCGCGATAGAACTCAGCGAAAATATCGCCTCTCTGCGGTTCATAGTTTTTCCTTTACGACGGCGGCCAGCATGGCCGCGATTGCCCGACACCAAAAAAAGACGTAACGATCCCCACCCGGACCAGTGACTGGCTGTTCGGGCGTATTCCTGAGGTGAATTTTAATTACGACCAGCCCTACGCTGACGTATTCACGTTCGTATTATTAGCGTGCACGAGTGCGCACATTCTGTTTGGGTGCAGAGAGTATCAATAAACGCCCACCGTACCGGTTATCCCGTTAGCGGCTGGCGAATTATGCGCAGGGAGAAATACTACCCTGCATCTTTTATTATCAGCGGGATGCGTACGGCGGAACTTTCTCGCACCCCTTTGGTTATTACCGCGATATTACTCAACCGTTACCGGCAGATGGGAACGGCGGATCTTCAGTTCACCTTTGCGCCACGCTTCCGGTGGGCTGGCGCGCTCCTCAATCAGCCGGTTCAGCGACTCACCGGTCAGCGACTCAATCCCCTGGCTGTAGCTGGTCAGCTGATAGCTTTCGCTGCCGGCCTCTTCGATATCATCAAAGCCCACTACCGCAATCGTACCCTCGTTGCCGGTGAGGCGTAATGCATCCAGCACGCCCAGCGCCAGGATATCGTTTTCACAAAACAGTGCCTCAACGCGCTGCCCGGCCGGCACCGCCTGCAGATAGTCCAGCAGGGCCTGCATTGCCAGGTTACGGCTGTACTCCCCGGCGATCAGCAGGCGATCGACCGTTTTCCCGGCCTGCTGCAGCTGCTGCTGGTAGCCGTCATAGCGGTACAACTGGCTGCTCAGCGTATCCGGCCCCTTCATATAGCCAAAGCGCTTATATCCCTGCGCCAGCAGCAGTGACGCCACTTCAGCACCGGCCTGATGACCGTCGATATTCACCACTTCGATGTCTTCCACATCGCTGTTGCGGCACACCTGCACCAGCGGGATATGGTGCAGCTCATGTGCTATCGCAATCAGCTGGTCGGTCAGCACCGTGCCTAAAAACAGGATGCCGTCCACCTGCAGCTGGTCTGCCATCGCCATCACCGAGCGATAGTTTTCCCCGGTGGTGATGTTGAGGAGCAGTGCCATATAACCGCGCGCCTGCAGCTGTCGGGTGACCACATCCATCATCATCATTGAGTGCGGGTTCTGCATCTGGTCGATCACCACACCGATGATGTGGGTGCGCTTCTTCGACAGGCTGCGCGCCAGCAGGTTGGGCCGGTAGCCCAGCGCTTTCGCGGCGGCCAGCACCTTCTCGCGCGCCCGCCCGGAGACCGACGCCCCCGGCGTGAAGGCGCGTGATACCGTCCATTTAGACACACCCGCCATCGCCGCCACATCGCTGGCGGTGGCCTTGTGGCGCGTCTTTGTCTCTTTTGTCATAACACCTGCGTCCCAGTGTCCGAGTTACGTAACCCAGCATTGAACGCTAAACGCAGGGGAAAAGAAACCTTTAGCCGTGCTTCGCGCGGCCAATCCGTGACCACAGCGTTATCCCCTGTTAATGTTGCGATTATGTTCGATCTCTGCACCCGATTGCAATTATTTTTGCAATCGGGTGCAGAATATTGAAATTTTGTTATAGCAAGAAGGTGAGATGGCATAAAGGTGTGGGATCTTTGTTCATCCGTGTGCCGGGCATGCAGCCGACAGGGACAGCGGTCGGTCAGGCCAGACAGGATGGGCTGTCGTGGCCGGACGGGTGGGTGGTTGGTTGTCGCGTGTTCCATCCGCACTGGCTGGGGTGCGGATGCCGCTGAGGTTTAACGGAAAAGTGGGATGTTGCGCCAGGCCGTAAAGGTCAGCAGGCCGATGGCGGCGACGCCCCAGGCCATGGCGGCCAGCGTCCAGTGCGCGTACTGGTAGAGCGCCAGCAGCAGCAGCGGCAATGTGCTGGAACAGAGCGAGTAGGACAGATTGTAGATCAGCGAAATGCCGGTCACCTTCACCTGCGGCGGGAAC
>NZ_JRZZ01000018.1:55405-85180 GCF_002865965.1 Erwinia sp. B116 | reverse complement strand
GTTTCTGGCCCCCAGTCAGGCTGGCCTCTTTTGCCATCGGCCCGCTAAGTCCGTTCTGCCAGCACCTGCGGCAAATGCGCCATCTCCGCCATCAGCCGATCCGCCCCGGCGGCCAGCAGCCTGTCGCCGTGCTGGGGGAAAGTGTGGGCCCCGCCGGTGAAGCCAATGACCTGCATGCCGGCACGTTTGGCGGCCGTGACGCCGGGCACCGAGTCTTCGATCACCAGCGTGCGGGCGGGATCGGCCTTAAAGCAGGCCGCCGCGTGCAGGAAGATGTCGGGCAGCGGTTTGCCGCGTCCGGGGCCGAGGTCGGCCGCCGAGTAGATCGCCCCCGCGAACAGATCCTGCAGCCCGACCTTACTGAGCATCAGCTCCAGCTGCGCGCTGGCCGAGTTGGAGCAGATGCATTTCGGCAGGGTCAGCGTGCCGATCGCCTCACGGGTACCGGGAATCCGCGTCAGCCGGGCGTCGAACTCCGCCAGCAGCGCGGCGTAAAAGGTCTGATACAGGCTGGCCGGCAGGGGCACGCCGGTACTGGCCTGCACCTTTGCGATCAGCGTATCCCAGTGCAACCCGCTGTAGTGGGTGCAAAACGCCTCAAAACCGATCGCGACGCCGTGCTCCGCCAGCAGCGATCGGGTCAGCGTGATGCCGATAATCTCGGAGTCGACCAGCACGCCATCGCAGTCAAAGATAATCAAATCAAGCGGGGGATTCATTGCTCACCTCAACGCAAAGCGGGCCGTCCGCACTGAGGCGGACGGCCCGGATAGTCAGTCACCGGTTCAGGCGTGAGCCGGGGATTTTTTATATTTCGCCAGCAGCGCCTGGATATCACGCAGGCGGCCGATCGCTACCGACGAGAGCTTCTCTTTCGACACGTTACGGTCGAGCGAGATGCAGTCTTTCCACAGCGAACGGCCGGCAATTACCCCGGACGCGCCGTTGCGCAGCGAGATATCCACCTGGCCTAAGAAGGTGGCGTGATCGACGCCGGCCGACAGCACCGCCCACGGAATATCGCCGCAGATTTCGGTGACGCGGGCGCAGGCCGCTTCGCTGCCCGGATACGGGATCTTCAGCACTTTCGAGCCGCAGTCGATACAGGCCCGGCAGCCGTCTTCAATCAGCTGCGAGAAGGCCTGCTGATAGGCCTCTTTGCTCTCGTTCTCCAGCTGATAGGTGAGGAACTCCACCACCAGGAACAGGTCTTCACGGGCGAAATCGGCAATCACCTCGCGCAGCGTCGCCAGGTTAGCGGTATTGGCCGCTGGCGTATCGGTACGCAGGTAGATCATGATTTTACCGCCGGTGGCACCAAGCTCACGCACGCGGCGGGCGGTGATCCCCTCCACCATATTAGAGATGCGGTAGCCTTCCGGCGAGGTGCTCCAGCCGGAGGCGTCGAGGCCGACCAGCAGGCCAGTGTTACGCGGGATCACCCCCTGGTCGACGATGCCCGGTACGGCGCAGATTGGGTCAACCAGCACGCAGCCCGCTTCGGCGGCAAGATAGCTGGTGATGTCATACTTGGTTTCACCCAGCGTGGCGTTACTGATACCCGCCTGCTCTTCCGGCGTGGCCGCTAGCAGGGTGCGCATGCCGCCACGCTGGTCGCAGGCCACCACCATCATTGAACCGTTGGCATCACAAATCATCTGATAGCCGCGACGTTCGGCCGTAGTCATTTTATTCATTGCGTTAATCCTCATTCAGAGACGGGTAATTTTCGATTTATTCGGATCCAGCCGTTGCTGAACCCAGCGTATTAATTCTTCGCTGTCACCAGCGCGATCCTGGTCCAGCGTATACACCTCACCGACCGCCATTGGCCGGGCTTTTTCTGCCAGCTGCATTAATTCGGGAATATATTCCGCACCGGGGTGCCCTTTAACACGGCACTCGCAGCGTGACCGGTAGCGTTGTGCCACCGTTTCCGGTGCTATCTGATTCCATATTTCAATGACCTGCTGGCAGCCGCTTGAGGCGATATAGGCTTCCAGCACGTTTTTTTCGCGGAAGCCAAACCAGGCATCCATAATAAAGTTCACTTCCGGCGGCGCATTTTTGACAATATCGAACATCGCGGCGTAGGCGGCATGCCCCAGCTTCCGGTTTAACGGTCGGTCAATAATGTCTGCAAACTGCACCATAAAAGGTTCTTTAATCAGATCGATGCTCAGTAGCGGGAAACTAAACCGGTCAGCCAGGACTCTGGCAACCGAACTTTTTCCTGACGCCGGAACGCCATTGACCAGAATAAGTGTTTTCATAGTAACCCAAGAATATCTTCAGACGTGGTGGCCTGCCTGATTTGCAACAGCGTTTCTTCCTGCTCCAGCAGCCCCACAATCGACGCAATCCCTTCGGTAATATGCGAATCACCGTTTACGCCACCGAACATTACGATAATGTCCACCGGCTCACTGCCGTGAATAGAGACCGGCTGATTTAACGTCACCAGGCTGAAGCAGTTTTTAATCACGCCACACTCCGGCCGGGCGTGTGGGATAGCAATACCTTCATCAAACACGTAATAAGCACCGTACTCCAGCGTGTTATTAATCACGGCCTGCGGATACTCCGCCGTAACAAACCCTCCTGTAATCAGCGGCGTGGCCGCGGTAGCGATAATTTCATTCCAGGTGTTAATCTCTTTCTTTACCTGAATAAAAGGGTGTCGGGAAAGAAACTGTTTAATGCTCATATCACCTCATAGATTTCTGCGGATGGTGTTTCTGAGTTCATCCATTTTTACGAAAATATCATCAACGCGCTGGCGGTAACGCGGCTGAGCGGAGTAGATTTTGATTGCCTGGTTATATTTCACCATCAGCTGCTTCTGAGTGGCATTATCTGCCGGGTTGGCCGCTAACTCGGTTTCCAGTTGCAGCAGCGTCTGGGCTATTTGCTCTGCCGCCGCCTCATCTTCGGGCTCTGCCTGCGGCGCAGATGAATGAAACAGCTTCTTCAACATTGACAGCATAATGCCTCCTCAGTGGCGGATCGTTTCCACCGGCCAGGGGTAACGCGGTGGATGACTCCCCGCGTTACTTATTCAGCTTGCGGTTAGCAAACCAGACGATAAACACCACGAAGGCGATAAAGCCGGCGACAAAGCCCCAGTCATTCTGGAAGGCGTGGCCGAGTACCAGCCCGGTGCTGATTACATCGGAATCGCTGAAGGTGACGCCTTTAAAGCCAAAGGTCTCCAGCAGCGGTACCAGAATCGCCGGTAGCAGGGTAATAAACAGGCCGTGTACCACGCCGCCGATAATCGCCCCTTTGCGGCCGCCCATCGCGTTGCCAAACACCCCGGCTGCTCCGCCGGCGAAGAAGTTGGTCAGCAGGCCGGGCAGGATCATCGCCAGGCCAAACATCGGGAAGACGATCATGCCGATAATCGAGCCGACGGTGGTGGCGAGGAAGCCGACGATCACCGCGTTAGGGGCGTAAGGGAACAGCACCGGGCAGTCGAGCGCCGGTTTGGCGTTGGGCACCAGGCGCATGGCGATACCACGGAACGCCGGCACCAGTTCGTTCAGCAGCAGACGCACGCCGCTGTACAGCACGAATACCCCGGCGACAAACTGCATCGACTGCATAAACGAATACATGATGTAGTTGGTTTCACCGGCAAACTGGGCGATATAGGCCGGCCCGGCGAACAGCGCCGGGATGATGTACATCGGCACCATAATCACCGCCATCGACAGATAGGTATCCTGCAGAAACTTAAAGTTGTCCGGCAGTTCCAGGTCCTCGGTCGAGCGTGAGTTCTTGCCAATCACCCGTGCCACCGCCGCCTGCACCAGATAGCCGATGGTGCAGAAGTGGCCGAGGGCAACGTCATCCGAGTCGGTGATTTTGCGCACGATAGGCTGGGCAATCGCCGGCATCAGCACCGCCATGATGCCGCCGAAGATGCCACCGGTGAGGATCAGCGTGGCGCCGGTCAGCCCGGCCTTGTAGCCGATCACCGTACCAATGGTCGCCATCCACAGCAGCGCCTGGCCGGTGAGGAAGATGTATTTAAACGGCGTGATGCGGGCAATCAGGATATTGACCGCGAAGATCACCAGCAGCGTCAGCGCCACTTCTGAACCCAGCTCGCGGTTGGCCACGCCGGCAATCGCCGCCACGTCGGTAATGTAGCCCTTCATACCAAAGCCGCTGGTGAAGATATCGTTGAGGAAGGTCAGCGCTTCCACAATGATGTTGATGCCGGCCATCATGATCAGGAAGCCGAGCAGGGTTTTAAAGGTTCCCTCCACCGTCTTGCCGATCGATTTTTTCTGCAGGATCAGCCCGAGCATGGCGATCAGTGCAATCAGGATCGACGCCTGGCCTAAAAAGTCTTTCACAATAAAATGGATAATTGCGTCCACGTGACACCTCGCCTGTTATTTTGCGTTAATATAAGCAAGAATTTTTTCTTCAATCTCTTTCTTATCCGTCAACCGGTTGAGGATAATCACTTTACGTTTATCCTCTTCGCTGGCGTCTGAATTTAAAATGTCGGCAAACATTTTCTGAGTCAGAATAATGTCATATTTAAATGACGAGGCTTCGGATACCGTGGTGTGATCGATATCCGCGTCAATCGACAGCTTCTGCAACACCGACTTGGCGCTCATTTCGATGGCAAAGCTGGAGCCGAGGCCGCAGCCACATACGCAGAGTACTTTAAGCATGGTAGACCCTCAGATAAGGTGAGTTATTTTCGCCAGCTTATAAAGATTGCTCTCTTTATCGACCAGGCGTTTTTCAGAGTTTTCAAGATCTATCGGTATGGCTTTGTTGTTATTATTGATGACAATAATTTTATTGCTCAGGCCGCTGTGAATACATCTGACCACTTCCTCTGCCAGGATCGCGCCCTGAATAATCTCTTCGCCGGTGGGCATACCGCTTCTCAGCCCATAGCCAAGAATCGTTTTACGGATACGAATACCAATTTTGTGCTCAAGTTTTCCAATCATGGTATCAATCGCGCCCTGGAAACCCGGCGTATACTCTTTGGTGTAACCCTCGGAGCATAAAATCACCACGCTGTTCTGCTGTTTGATTTTATTCTTTATTTTTTCCGCCAGCAGGTCGATATCCCAGACTGATTCCGGGATCAGCGCGATATCCGCGTTGCTTTTCAGCGCCGCCTGCAGGGTCAGTTCGCCACAGTAGCCGCCCAGCAGCTCAATCATAAATACCCGCCCCGGCAGGCCACGGCCGGTATTGCGTAATTTGCCGACCTCGGCAATCACCTGTTCGCAGGCGGTGGAGAAACCGACGGTATAACTGTTGCCGCTGATATCGTTATCAATGGTCATGCCGATGCCGTAGCAGTTGATGCCGTAACCGCTCAGCACCTTAAGAAACTGAAAAGAGCCGTCACCGCCGCCCATAATCAGGCAGTCAATTTTCTTTTGCCGGATATTTTTAACGATTTTCTCATAGTCAGACTTCTTACACTTCTCCTCTTTACGGCCGGAGGCGATCAGCGGTACTGAGGATATCGACAAATCGACCAGGTCACGGCGGGATATTTCTTTCGCCCGGTTGGCGATAAGACCATTAATGCCGCCGTCAAAGACCACTATTTCAGAGTCGGTCATCCGGTTTATCTGAAACAGAAAGTTGTTCATGCCGCTGACATCACCACCACTAATCACTAATCCTATTTTCATGGTTGACCTCAGAGTTAAGGGGGCCGTTCAAAGTAAGGTTGATGTTAATGATGGGGTGATTCTGTTTTTAGAAGTGGGTCACACTTTGCTAAGGTTTTTTCCGATGAGCCGATCTTGACAGCGATTTTAAAGAGGTAAATTTGTGATTTAAATCACTCTATTTATCTCTGCAATACAGACTGGATAGGTTAACTCCATGTTTAATAATGAATTTAATTTTGTGAGCCAGGTAATGTTTTATTCAGCGACAGGTTACGATCGTCAATCAACGCTTTTGTGAGTTAAATCACTTTATAAAGGTTCGCGGGATAAAATGACCGGTCAGGAGGGAGGTCACACAGGTATTGATCATGCCGAACTTATCAGATGCAATAAAAGGAAGGGGAGCTGGAAGTTCTGGCTGAGCAGGGAGCGAGACGTCGCCAGGATTGCAGAGCCAGGTAGAGGTGACAAAGGAGGCGAGGAAGCAGGGAGCCATTTGCCGGGGGGAGAGGCTGGCGTCAGCCAAAAAAAATCCGTGGCAGGCGTGCACCACGGATTTTCTTTTCCCCGCGACTCAGAGGCCGGGGAACTCAACGGCCGGAATTACAGCGCCGGGCCGGCCGACTGAATACGCGCACCGGCTTCGGTGGTCGCGTACTGCGCGAAGTTACTGATAAACAGCTGCGCCAGCTTCTCCGCCTCTGCCTGCCAGTTGCCGTTGGCGTTACGTGGGTCGAGCTTCGCGCTCTCAACGCCCGGAATCGAAGCCGGGATCGCCAGGTTGAAGATCGGCAGCGTGTCAGCCTGGTTATCACCGGCGGTGCCTTCCAGAATCGCGCTGATAATTGCCCGCGTATCCTTCAGCGACAGACGCTCGCCCGCACCGTTCCAGCCGGTATTGACCAGCCAGGCTTCGGCACCGCTCTGCGCCACTTTGGCCGCCAGCACGTCGGCGTACTGGGTCGGGTGCAGCAGCAGGAACGCCGCACCGTAGCAGGCGGAGAAGGTTGGCGTCGGCGCGGTGATGCCGCGCTCGGTGCCCGCCAGCTTGGAGGTAAAGCCGGAAAGGAAGTGATACTGCATCTGGTCCGGGGTCAGGCGTGATACCGCCGGCAGCACGCCGAAGGCGTCCGCCGCCAGGAAGATAATGCGCGCAGGCTGGCCGGCGCGCGATACCGGACGCACGATGTTCTCAATATGATCGATCGGATAGGAGACGCGGGTGTTTTCGGTTTTTGAACCGTCGGCGTAATCCACGCTGCCATCCTCGCGCACCACCACGTTCTCCAGCAGCGCGTTGCGGCGGATCGCGGCATAGATCTCCGGCTCCGCTTCCTGCTTCAGGTTGATGGTTTTGGCGTAGCAGCCGCCCTCGAAGTTAAATACGCCGTCGTCGTCCCAGCCGTGCTCGTCGTCACCGATCAGCTGGCGCTGTGGGTCGGTGGAGAGGGTGGTTTTACCGGTGCCGGACAGGCCGAAGAACAGCGCTACGTCGCCCGCTTCGCCGCGGTTGGCCGAGCAGTGCATCGAGGCAATGCCCTGCAGCGGCAGCAGGTAGTTCATCACCGAGAACAGCCCTTTCTTCATTTCGCCGCCGTACCAGGTGCCGCCGATCAGCTGAATTTTTTCGCTCAGGTTAAAGGCGACGAAGTTCTCTGAATTAAGGCCCTGCGCCTGCCAGTGCGGGTTGGTGCAGCCCGCGCCGTTGATTACCGTAAAGTCCGGCGTAAAGCTGGCCAGCTCGTCGTCCTGTGGGGCGATAAACATGTTTTTGACGAAGTGTGCCTGCCAGGCGATTTCGGTCACAAAGCGCACCGCCAGACGGGTGTCGTTGCTGGCACCGCACCAGGCATCAATGATGTACAGCGGTTTGGCGGAGAGTTGCTGCGCCACCAGGCCTTTCAGGCTGCTCCAGACCTGCTGCGTCATTGGTTTGTTGTCGTTGCGACCGAGGCCGGCATCGGACCACCACAGGGTGTTCTGCGTTAAATCATCGCGCACGATGTACTTATCGCGCGGTGAACGGCCGGTGAACTCGCCGGTATCCACCGCCACGGCGCCGGAGGCGGTCATCACGCCGCGCGCCGGGCCGGTCAGATCGGCTGCCGTTTCGTGTGCGATCAGCAGATCGTAATCCGGGTTATGGATTATCTCACCGACATCCCTGATGCCGAGGCTTAAAAGGTGTTCTTTAACTGATGCAATAATCGACATACGCTACCTGACTCAATGGATGACGTGCGGGGCGGAACTATTCCGGCCCGATGGAATAGGCGGATATTAACACCGGGCTTCTGATGCATAAATTGCATAAATGCTATGCGTCATGCTAAATTTGCATAGCGTTGGCGGACTTGTTGAAGGATTTGTGACGGTGCTCAGTAATCTTGAAGTGAAGTGGTTGTACGACGTGATCGCACTGGAAGAGTGCCGCAGCTTTACGCTGGCGGCGGAAAAACGCAATATTTCGCAGCCTTCGTTCAGCCGACGCATTAAGTCGCTGGAGGCCGCACTGGGCTTCAGCGTGTTTGATCGCAGCGTCAATCCTCCTCAGTTAACGCCGCAGGGCAGAATATTCGTCGGCTACGCGCGCAATATGCTCGACGATATGGACTTTCAGATCGGCCGCATCAAAGGCGATCACAAGCTCAAGCAGAGCATCCGCATTGACGCCGCCCCGTCGCTCTCGGTGCTGCTGCTGCCCGACCTGCTGGCGGAGTACACCGACGGCCCGGATAAGGTGTTCTTCGTTGAATCGATCAACGTCAATGACGCGGTGTTTAACCTGAAAGAGGGCAAGAGCGACTTTATCCTGTCGTTCTATAACGAGGAGCTGATGAACTACCCGTTTATCAACCACAAGATTTTCGACTCCGCGCTGCACCTCGTCACCCCCTGCGACCCGCACGGCCAGCCGCTGTTCAGCCTCGACGGCGACACGCTGCCGCTGATGAAGTACGCCAACGACAGCTATATGGGCCGCCAGGTGAACCAGGTGATTGACCGCCACCCTGAGATCGTCTTCCAGCTGCGCTTTGTCTCATCGATGAGTGAATTGCTGAAGCGGATGATCCTCAAGGGAGACGGCGTCGGCTGGCTGCCCTACTACTCGATTCAGCAGGACCTGGAGGAGGGACGGCTGGCGATTATGGACCCGAGCCTGTCGCTGAATATTGCCGCCTACGTTTACCGCTCCGGCGCGCGGTTAAACCTGACGGCAGAGCGGTTCTGGCACTATCTGAAGGTAAGGAAGAGCTGAGGCGGCTCAGGGTTCGCTACTTTGCTCTAGCCTGACTATTTATCCCGGCAGCGAACCGCAGGCTCACTGCGAACGCCAAACGCCAAACGCCAAACGCCAAACGCCAAACGCCAAACGCTGAGCGCGGGGCACTCAGCCATCGGGTGTCAGGCCATCAGTACTGGTGGAAGTACTGCTCACCGTCAGATGTGAGAGCCATGCTATCTGGATCTGTATTAGAGGAAGATGAATTAAAAAGGGCGTTCCCGCGCGGGTCTTCAGGGGGAGTGCTCATGGGCAAGAACAGTGACTTAAGAGAGTCAGATACAGAATTCAGTACCCAGAAAAGCAAAAACCCAGCCAGTGGCTGGGTTCTTTAAATAGTGGTGCCCGGACTCGGAATCGAACCAAGGACACGGGGATTTTCAATCCCCTGCTCTACCGACTGAGCTATCCGGGCAACGGGGCGTATTAAACTGTAAAGGCCGTTCGACGTCAACGGCTTTGTCATAAAAACTTCGCCAAATCATGCTGAGCGGGTGATTTTTAGGCTTACAGCGCAAAATGCGATCAGCCCAGCGCTCCGTTCTTACGGCACAGCGCAATGGTCAGCACGTCTTCCGCCAGGCTGCGCGCGATGTCCACTTCATGCACCTTGCGTTTAACCAGCAGGCGCGACAGGCAGCCTTCCAGAATCAGCTCCATCTGGTGGGCGACCAGCGCCGGATTATCGGCCTCCAGCCGGGTCAGCAGTTCGTGGGTGTACTGCCACGATGCCTGCTTCTGCCGTTCGGCCAGCTGGTGAATCGGGTGATCCGGCTGCGGCCAGAAGCTGCAGGCGGCGATAAACAGGCAGCCGGGGTAGCGCTGGTTGTTGACCGCCTCGGCCAGTCGTTCATAGCGCGCCAGCAGCTTCTTTTCCGGGCTGAGGGTCTCATCCAGCAGCAGCTGGCGCCGCCAGCTGTCAATCTGTTCGCCGTGGTAGCGCAGCGCGTCATACAGCAGCGCCTCGCGGTCCGGCCAGAAGGCGCGCAGGTCAGCCTCGCTGCTGCCGGTTTCTCCGGCCATCATACTCAGCGTGGTCGCCGCCAGGCCATTAATTTCCAGCACGTTCAGTGCATGATCCAGAACTGCTTCTCGCTGCACGGGGTGCTCCTTATCTCGGACTCTCGGTCAGGGTTGAGACCTTAGTGTTGCTGAGTCGGCCAGTTTCTGCAAATGCGCGTTAAACGCTGCGGGCCGCATAAAGCCGGTCACGCGCGATCCGGGGATCTCCCGGCCCTGCGCGTCAAAGAACAGGATGGTTGGCAGCCCGAGCACCTGCAGATGCTGTAACAGCGCGCCGTCTGTCGCGTTGTTAGCGGTGACGTTCGCCTGCAGCAGCTGCATATTTTTCAGCGTCTGCTGCACCGCCGCGTCGCTGAAGGTGTACTTCTCAAACTCTTTACAGGCCACGCACCAGTCGGCGTAAAGGTCGAGCATGCTGATGCGTCCCTGCGCCTGCTGCAGCTGCCGATCAAGCTGTTGCGTGGTGCTGACCGGGGTAAAGTTAATATGCGCGGCGCTGGCCGCCGTCTGCGGCGCACCGAACGCCCAGTCCTGTAGCGGACGGGCGGCGATCAGCATCGCGCCCAGCAGCAGGATCTGCAGCACCCGTCGCCAGCCGCGCGGGCTGTTCAGGCTGGTGATAAACGCCCAGCCGAAGAACGCTACGCCAAGCAGGCTCCACAGGCGTAGCCCCCAGGCATCGCCGATCACCCGCTCCAGCAGGAACACCGGCAGCGCCAGAATCACAAAGCCAAAGCCCTCTTTGACCGTCTGCATCCACGGGCCGCTTTTCGGCAGTACGCGGCTGCCAAACAGGGTGATCAGCACCAGCGGCAGGCCCATGCCCAGCGCATAGAGGTAGAGGGTGCCGGCACCGGCCAGCATATTGCCGCTCTGGGCGATATACAGCAGGATGGCGCTGAGCGGCGCGGTGGTGCAGGGCGAACAGATCAGCCCGGCCAGCGCGCCCATCAGGAATACTCCCGGCAGCGAGCCGCCCTGCTGGCGGTTGCTCCACAGCGTCAGCCGGGTCTGCAGCGAGGAGGGCAGCTGCAGGCTGAACAGGCCGAACATCGACAGCGCCAGCAGGATAAACAGTGCCGACAGGCCGATCAGCACCGCAGGGGCCTGCAGGGCGGCCTGGAAGCGCAGCCCGGCCGCGGCGACTACGATGCCCATCAGCGTGTAGGTCAGCGCCATCCCCTGTACGTAGACCATCGCCAGCGCAAACAGCCGCTTCATGCCGTAGCGGCGGTTGCCGCCGAGGATGATGCCGGAGATCAGCGGGTACATCGGCAGCACGCAGGGGGTAAAGGCCACGCCGATGCCGATCAGCAGTGCCCACAGCGGGGAGAAGGGCAGCGGGGCGGAGACGGGGTCAGGCGCGGATGAAACGTTATGTTCGGCTGCAGCAGATGTGTCGCCAGCCGCTTGAGGCGCTGTGCTGCCAGGCATGACACGACTCGCAGCAGCACTTCCGGCAGTGGGCTGACTATCAGAGGAAGCGCCTGACGGGCCAGTAGCCGTGGGCGATACCGGCACTGATGAAGTCGGATCGCTGCTGGTGACCTCTTCAGCAGGGGAGGAGTGGAGTGCAGAATTCCCGGATGTTGGGGGGCTGCCCGCAGTGGCACTGTTTGCTGCTCCTGCGTCTGCCACCGCGTTCAGCGGCACGATACGCGTCTCCGGCGGGTAGCAGAAACCGGCGGCGGCACAGCCCTGCCAGGTGACGCTCATCTCTGCGCCGCTGGCCGCCTGCAGTACGTTAAACGGCAGGGTCAGGTTGTTCGGGTAGATCTCGGTTTTACCGTAAAACTCATCTTCGTGAGGCTCGCCGGCGGGCAGGCTCCACTGCGCCAGGGTAGCACCCTGTACGCTGATTTTGATCTGCTGGCGATAGAGGTAATAGCCGGGTTTAACCTGCCAGTTGAGGGTCAGCTGGCGCTCCTGCTGGCTGAAATCAAAGGCAAACGCCTGGCTGGACGGCACAAACTGGCTGTTGTTCTTCGGGCCAAATAATGAGGCGCTGGCGGTAGTGCTGCACAGCAGGCTGAGCAGCAGCAAAAGGGGGGTGATCAGGCGCTGAGCCATAAAGATGTTCTCTTAATCCTTGCTGACGCGGTGAATAAGCCCGCCAGCTCAGACGATGAAACCGAGGCCGGCCGGACGTTCCTTATACTGAATGGGCGAATGATAGCATGATGCGATGACGGTAACTTTTTCAGGATGTAACGACCAGAGTTGATGACTGAAATGCAGAAAATTAAGAAGATTTAAGGCGAATGCGGGGCCCTGCGGGCCGATGCTGATGCCAGAGTCAGAGTCAGAGTCAGAGTCAGAGTCAGAGTCAGAGTCAGAGTCAGAGTCAGAGTCAGAGTCAGAGTCAGAGTCCATGTCGGTGGCGACTGCGATGGAGGTGAATCTATCGGTGAGACAAATGTTGCGGCACTGACAGGGAGCAGAGCCGGTGTCACCCGGCCCGACTCCGGGCGACTACAGCACCGGGTGACCCACCAGGAAGCCAAACGCCACTGACAGCACGATCGCCAGCGTGCCGGGGATCAGGAACGAGTGGTTAAACACAAAACGTCCGATGCGCGTTGAGCCGGTGTCGTCCATCTCTACCGCCGCCAGCAGCGTCGGGTAGGTTGGCAGCACAAACAGCGCGGAGACTGCGGCAAAGGAAGCGACGGCGGTGAGGGGAGACACGCCCAGCAGCAGCGCGGCGGGCATCAGCGCCTTGGTCGTGGCGGCCTGCGAGTAGAGCAGGGTGGAGGCGAAGAACAGCACCACCGCCAGCATCCACGGGTAGTCGTTGAGCAGCTGGCCGGCCGCGCCCTGGATTTCGCTGAGGTGCGCCTTCACGAAGGTATCCCCCAGCCAGGCGACGCCCATTACGCAGATGCAGGCGCTCATGCCCGATTTGAAGGTGCTGGCGCTGAGGATCTCGCCGCAGTCAATTTTGCAGCAAAAGCAGATTAGCATCGCCACCGTCAGCATAAACACCACGATCGCCTCGTTACGCGGCAGCACCGGGTTGCTGATTAGCCCTACCGCATCGCTGATCGCGGTGGCGTAACCGACTACCGCGATAATGCCGAGCAGGAACAGCAGCACGGCGCGTTTCGCACCGGGCTTCGCTTCGAACTTGCTGGCACCGCGCAGGGTGATTTCGCCCTTTGCCAGCCGCGCCTGATACACCGGGTCATCCTTCAGCTCTCCGCCGAGGAAGCTGGTCACCAGCGCCGCCAGAAATATTGCCACCATGGTGGAGGGGATCGCCACCGCCAGCAGCGCCAGGTAGCTGATGCCTTTCGGCTCCAGCAGCGCGGCCATAAATACCACCGCCGCGGAGATTGGCGAGGCGGTAATGGCGATCTGCGACGCGACTACGGCGATCGACAGCGGGCGCGACGGACGCACGCCCTGCTCTTTAGCCACTTCGGCGATCACCGGCAGGGTGGAGAAAGCGGTGTGCCCGGTGCCGGCCAGCAGCGTCATACCGTAGGTGACCAGCGGTGCCAGCAGGGTGATATAGCGCGGATGGCGGCGCAACAGGCGTTCCGCCAGGCTGACCAGGTAATCCATACCGCCGGCGATCTGCATCGCGGCAATCGCGGCGATCACCGCCATAATGATTTCAATCACATCGAAGGGGATGGCCCCGGGTTTGATTTGAAACACCAGCGTTAACACCAGCACGCCAAATCCGCCGGCAAAGCCGATGCCGATACCCCCTAACCGGGCACCCAGCCAGATGGCGATCAGCACCACCATTAACTCGGGAAACAACATAGTCCGCGCTCCTTAAAAATATTGAAAATAAAAGGTTAAAAATCTGTATCGGGCAAAAAGAAAAAGGGCACGTGGTGATAAACCTACGTGCCCTTGAGCATTATTCGCGCTGACTGTTATTCGTTGTCATCGGTGTAGCGTTTGGCTTTGTACACCGGGAACATCAGGTTCTGGGTGGAGAAGATGTCGTCCAGCTCGCTTTCGGTCAGCAGACCGCGCTCCAGCACCACTTCCCGCACGCTCTTACCGGTTTCCGCACAAATTTTACCGACGATGTCACCGTTGTGGTGGCCGATATACGGGTTAAGGTAAGTCACGATGCCGATCGAGTTAAACACGTAGGCTTCACACACCGCACGGTTGGCGGTGATGCCGTCGATGCATTTCTCCAGCAGGTTGTGGCAGGCGTTGGTCAGGATATGGATCGACTCAAACAGCGCCTGACCAATCACCGGTTCCATTACGTTCAGCTGCAGCTGACCGGCTTCGGAGGCCATGGTGACGGTGATGTCGTTGCCGATCACCTTGAAGCACACCTGATTGACCACTTCCGGCACCACCGGGTTAACCTTGGCGGGCATGATCGAGGAACCTGCCTGCAGCTCAGGCAGGTTGATTTCGTTCAGGCCAGCGCGCGGGCCGGAGGAGAGCAGGCGCAGGTCGTTACAGATTTTCGACAGTTTCACCGCCAGGCGTTTCAGCGAGCTGTGCACCATCACGTAGGCACCGCAGTCGGAAGTGGCTTCGATCAGATCTTCCGCCGGCACGCACGCCAGGCCGCTGACTTCCGCCAGCTTCTGCACCGCCAGCTGCTGATAGCCATCCGGGGTGTTCAGGCGGGTACCGATAGCGGTGGCGCCGAGGTTCACTTCCAGCAGCAGTTCGCCGGTGCGCAGAATGCTGCGGATCTCTTCGTTCAGCAGCACGTTGAACGCGTGGAACTCCTGGCCGAGGGTCATCGGTACCGCGTCCTGCAGCTGGGTACGGCCCATCTTAAGGATGGTGTCGAACTCCACCGCTTTACGCTGGAAGCCTTCGCTCAGTTTGCCAATCGCCTCCAGCAGCGTCAGGATCGAGCTGTAGACCGCGATGCGGAAACCGGTCGGGTAGGCATCGTTGGTGGACTGGCATTTATTGACGTGGTCATTCGGGTTGAGGAACTGGTATTCCCCTTTCTGGTGACCCATCAGCTCCAGGCCGATGTTAGCCAGCACTTCATTGGTGTTCATGTTGACCGAGGTGCCTGCGCCGCCCTGATAGACGTCGATGGGGAACTGGTCCATGCATTTGCCGTTCAGCAGCACTTCATCGCAGGCGCTGATAATGGCGTTTGCCACGTTGCGCGGGATGGTTTGTAATTCTTTGTTGGCCAGCGCAGCCGCTTTTTTCACCATCACCATGCCGCGAACGAACTCGGGGATGTCACTGATCTTGCTGTTACTGATGTAGAAATTTTCAATCGCACGCAGAGTATGAACACCGTAGTAGGCATCGGCCGGTACTTCGCGGATACCTAACAGGTCTTCTTCGATACGAATGTTATTAGCCATGAGAACCTTCTTGTCAGAACTGCCGGAAAATCATCACAATTTAAGCGCCTGCAACGCAAAATCTCAGTCACCGGCTGACGGCCAGGGCAATGCCCATCCTGCGCACCCCCCTTGTCTAAAATGTCAGCAACAATCACCATATTTCTGCTGCGTTACGGGGTATTACCGGGCCGTGGAACACCGGTAGCAACATTTTATCCGTTTGCCAGCACGCCAGCACGATCATATTCGGCTACAGTGCAAAAGCGTAACGCAGATCACTTAAATGATGGCGCGCGTGAACCCGTTACCATCATAGGTGATAGCCGCGACAAAAGGATCCGGCGAATGAATTTCCACATATCCGGTTGAAAACGGCACCGGTCGTGCCCATCTCTTATACTCAGGATCGTGACGATCGCCATTTTATGCTGTTCTGCCTCAGGCGGAGCGGCAACAAATACAGGAGAGACCGGTGCGCTGGTTACCGTTGTTAGTTATTTTTGCCCTGGTGTGGATCGAGATTTCGCTCTTTATCCAGGTCGCCCACGTGCTGGGCGTACTGCTGACCATGCTGCTGGTGATTTTCACCTCCTGCATCGGTATCTCGCTGGTGAAGAACCAGGGCATGAAGAATTTCATGCTGATGCAGCAGAAGATGAACGCCGGTGAGAGCCCGGCCGCCGAGATGATTAAAAGCGTCTCGCTGGTGCTGGCGGGGTTCCTGCTGCTGCTGCCGGGCTTCTTCACCGACTTTATCGGGCTGTTGCTGCTGCTGCCGCCGGTGCAGAAGATCCTGACCTTACGGCTGATGCCACACCTGCGGGTGTGGGGCGGGGCGGGCACCCGCAGTGCCGGCTTTACCGTTGACGGTGAGTATCAGCGTAAAGAGACCCGCCTGATTGAGCATGACGACAGCGACGATAAACCACGCTAAATCTCTCAGTCGTTCTGCTGCGGCGCGCCCCTCAACCGGCGCGCCGTCTTTTTTTGTGTAGTTGTGCGCAAATAGACCAGAAAAACGCCGTTTTGCCGTAACGGTAAAAATTTTTATCGCCGGCCCTTGAAAGCCGCCCCCCCCGGCCCTATCTCATTCGTCACGAGGCCGGTTGCCCGTTGCCCGGTTCATCCCAACAATGCCTGATTGGACTTCTCAAAGGAGAGCTATCAATGAAAATTCGTCCATTACACGACCGTGTGATTGTTAAGCGTAAAGAAGTTGAATCTAAATCTGCTGGCGGCATCGTGCTGACCGGTTCTGCTGCGGGTAAATCAACCCGTGCGGAAGTTCTGGCAGTCGGTAACGGCCGCATCCTGGAAAATGGCGAAGTGAAGCCGCTGGACGTTAAGGTTGGCGACGTGGTGATCTTCAGCGAAGGTTACGGCGCGAAGACTGAGAAGATCGACGGCGAAGAAGTGCTGATCATCTCTGAAAACGACATCCTGGCGATCGTTGAAGCGTAATTAACGCGTAACTCACTGAACATAAAAATTTAAGGGAAGAGAGAAAATGGCAGCTAAAGACGTAAAATTCGGTAATGACGCGCGCGTAAAAATGCTGCGCGGTGTGAACGTACTGGCAGATGCAGTAAAAGTTACCCTGGGTCCGAAAGGCCGTAACGTGGTCCTGGATAAATCTTTTGGTGCACCGACCATCACCAAAGATGGTGTGTCTGTAGCGCGTGAAATCGAGCTGGAAGACAAGTTCGAAAACATGGGCGCACAGATGGTGAAGGAAGTCGCCTCTAAAGCGAACGATGCTGCCGGTGACGGCACCACCACCGCGACCGTACTGGCTCAGTCAATCATCACTGAAGGCCTGCGCGCAGTTGCCGCCGGCATGAACCCGATGGACCTGAAGCGCGGCATCGATAAAGCGGTTATCGCTGCGGTTGAAGAGCTGAAAAAACTGTCTGTCCCTTGCTCTGACTCTAAAGCCATTGCTCAGGTAGGTACCATCTCTGCTAACTCCGACGAAACCGTGGGCGAACTGATTGCTCAGGCGATGGAAAAAGTTGGCAAAGAAGGCGTGATCACCGTTGAAGAAGGCACCGGCCTGCAGGACGAGCTGGACGTGGTTGAAGGTATGCAGTTCGACCGTGGCTACCTGTCCCCGTACTTCATCAACAAGCCAGAAACCGGTGCAGTTGAGCTGGAATCTCCGTTCATCCTGCTGGCTGACAAGAAGATCTCCAACATCCGTGAAATGCTGCCAGTGCTGGAAGCCGTTGCTAAAGCCGGTAAACCACTGCTGATCATCGCAGAAGACGTGGAAGGCGAAGCGCTGGCGACTCTGGTCGTGAACACCATGCGCGGCATCGTGAAAGTGGCTGCGGTTAAAGCCCCTGGCTTCGGCGATCGTCGTAAAGCGATGCTGCAGGATATCGCTGTGCTGACCGGTGGTACCGTGATCTCTGAAGAGATCGGCATGGAGCTGGAAAAAGCCACCCTGGAAGATCTGGGTCAGGCTAAACGTGTGGTGATCAACAAAGACAACACCACCATCATCGACGGTACCGGCGACCAGGCGAACATCTCTGGCCGCGTTACCCAGATCCGTCAGCAGATCGAAGAAGCGACCTCTGACTACGATCGTGAAAAACTGCAGGAGCGCGTAGCGAAACTGGCAGGCGGCGTAGCCGTACTGAAAGTTGGCGCAGCAACTGAAGTTGAGATGAAAGAGAAGAAAGCCCGCGTTGAAGATGCCCTGCACGCAACCCGTGCAGCGGTAGAAGAAGGCGTGGTTGCCGGTGGTGGCGTGGCGCTGGTGCGCGTAGCCTCTAAACTGGGCGAACTGCGTGGTCAGAACGAAGACCAGAACGTCGGTATCAAAGTTGCACTGCGTGCAATGGAATCTCCACTGCGTCAGATCGTATCTAACGCCGGTGAAGAGCCATCTGTTGTGGCTAACACCGTGAAAGCGGGTGAAGGCAACTACGGCTACAACGCGCAGACCGAAGAGTACGGCGATATGATCGCTTTCGGTATCCTGGATCCAACCAAAGTGACCCGTTCTGCCCTGCAGTACGCGGCCTCTGTGGCTGGCCTGATGATCACCACCGAGTGCATGGTTACCGACCTGCCGAAGGGTGATGCACCAGACTTGGGTGCAGGCGGTGGTATGGGCGGCATGGGTGGCATGGGCGGCATGATGTAATCGCCCTGTTCCCGGTCGTGTGCCGGGAATACACCTGAACGGCCTGCCAGTCTATGACTGGCAGGCCGTTTGCTTTTGTGCGCCGGATGCCGATAAGCTCTGTTTCTCTTTTACCGGCTAAAAAGGTATAAGTAAGAGCACAGATTACCACCTGACCAATAGCGGCCAGCGTAAGGCAAAGAATGAACAGGACTTTTCTTAGATTTCTGTTACGCTTCGGCCTGACTCAGATGAAAAAACATGGGGATTAAAATGCGTATCAAGGTTCTGGGACTCTCGTTTGCCGCCGTGATGCTGGCGGGTTGCAGCAGTTCGTCCAACGGTCTGTCGGCCGCCGGGCAGCAGGTCAGCTTTGTCGATCAGCAGCCGTCCAGCCAGTGCCAGCTGTTGGGTAACGTTACCGGCAGCCAGAGCAACTGGTTTACCGGCACCGGTGGTGAAGGCAGCTCGCTGCGCGGCGCGGCCAACGATCTGCGTAACCGTGCGGCAGAGCTGGGCGGTAACGTGATTTACGGCGCAACCAGCCCAACCCAGAACATCTGGTCAAGCTTCGCCCCGCTGGACAGCAAGATGAGCGGCCAGGTGTATAAGTGCCCGTAACGGCACTCATCTGAAGACTGTCAGGTTGTCTTCTCGCCTGTTGACGCTGTGACAGGCTCCCTTCGCTTCACGTTCAGCGTTGCCTGCTGGTCGCCTGTTAACTGGGGGGCTGGCTCAGGGGCCTGTACACTCCGCAAAGACGCAAAAAACGTCATCCCTGACAGCTCAGCGCGGGCCTTCCCTGGCCCGCGATGCTTTGCTTCGTGTACAGGCTCCCATCGCTTTACGTTCTGAGTTGCCTGCTGGTCGCCTGTTAACTGGGGGGCTGGCTCAGGGAGCCTGTACACTGCGCAAAGACGCAAAAAACGTCATCCCTGACAGCTCAGCGCGGGCCTTCCCTGGCCCGCGATGCTTTGCTACGTGTACAGGCTCCCATCGCTTAACGTTCTGTGTTGTCTGCTGGTCGCCTGCTGGCACGGTGACAGGCTCCCATCGTCTTGCGTTCTGCGTCGTCGGCTCTGCTGGTGGCCTGTTGGCGCTTGTGGGGTGACATTCTGAGGCAGCCACACCCCAACTATCGGGCAATCGGGTATATCCGGGTTAGCGGACCGTCGACGGCCATGGATGGCCGGCGCCGAGCCTCCATGGACGGACTCGTGGCGTGTCCGCGTTCCGGATATACCCGATACGCCGGGCACCGGAACCGGCAGCAACTTCTCGCTGGGTACCGCGTGTCTGCTTGCTTAGAGCACGGGCACTATTCCTGGCGCAGCTGCAAATCTAACGGCGTTTTACTCGGCTCTCCGCCAATCTCCCGCGCCAGCTTCGGCACCATATAGCCGGACACCTTTGCCAGCAGCTCACGCACGATGGCCCGCGCCTGCACGTCGGGCACATAAAAGTGCGCGGCTCCCTGTACTTTATCCAGTACGTGCAGGTAGTAAGGCAGGATGCCGGCGTCAAACAGCGCATTGCTCAGTGCCGCCAGCGTGGTGGCATCGTCATTGATGCCGCGCAGCAGCACGCTCTGGTTGAGCAGCGTGACCCCGGCGCGCTTCAGCATGCGCATACCGTCGCGCAGATCGTCGTCGATCTCGTTGGCGTGGTTGATATGGGTGACCATCAGCACCTGCAGCCGCGACTGCGCCAGCCGCTGGCACAGCGCTTCGGTGATGCGTTTTGGAATAACCACCGGCAGGCGGCTGTGAATGCGCAGCCGTTTCAGGTGCGGGATCTGCTCCAGTTCGCCGATCAACCAGTCCAGCTCGTGATCTTTCGCCATCAGCGGGTCACCGCCGGAGAAAATAATCTCATCCAGTTCCGGCTGCTGTCGGATATACTCTAGCGCCTGCTGCCAGTTACGCTTGTTGCCCTGATTATCCGCATAGGGAAAATGGCGGCGGAAGCAGTAACGACAGTTAACGGCGCAGCCGCCCTTAACCAGTAACAGCGCACGATTGCGATATTTATGTAACAGACCCGGCACCACGCTGCTCTGCTCATCGAGCGGATCGGTACTGTAACCCGGCGCGTCGACAAACTCCTGCTGTGAGGTGATCACCTGCAGCAGTAAAGGATCGTGCGGATCGCCCCTTTGCATGCGTGCCGCAAACGCGCGCGGCACCCTGAGTGCGAAAAGACGACGGGCACCGGCACCAGAAGCCAGCTCCGGGTGGTTTTGCAGCGCTAAAAGCTGCAATAATTCATCGGGATCGGTGATTACATCGGCAAGTTGATGTAACCAATCTTCTCGGACGGGGGGTTTTAGGGTTACAATGTGTGCCATTTTTTTGGCTTAGTACCAGTAATAAATTGTAGAGGGCCTTTATGGCGACTTATTCTAGCAACGATTTCCGTCCCGGTCTTAAAATCATGTTCGAAAGCGAGCCTTATGCGATCGAATCAAGCGAGTTCGTTAAGCCAGGCAAAGGCCAGGCATTCGCTCGCGTTAAAATGCGTCGCCTGCTGACCGGTACCCGCGTTGAGAAAACCTTCAAGTCTACCGACTCTGCTGAAGGCGCTGACGTGGTTGATACCAACCTGAACTACCTGTACAACGACGGTGAGTTCTTCCACTTTATGCACCCGGAAACCTTCGAACAGCACCCTGTTGAAGAGAAAACCGTTGGCGAAGCGGCAAAATGGCTGCTGGACAACGCCGAGTGCATCGTGACCCTGTGGAACGGCCGTCCTATTGCCGTGCAGCCACCGAACTTCGTTGAGCTGGAAATCACCGATACTGACCCAGGCCTGAAAGGCGATACTGCCGGTACCGGCGGCAAGCCAGCCACCCTGAGCACCGGCGCCGTGGTTAAAGTGCCACTGTTCGTGCAGATTGGTGAAGTGATTAAAGTTGATACCCGTTCTGGCGAATACGTTTCACGCGTTAAATAAGCCTGAATTCGCAGAGCCCGGCGTTGCCGGGCTTTGAGTCCTGCTCTGTTCCCGCCCGGTTTCTTCATCCTGTTCACATTTCCTCCCGCTCCGCCAGGCGCACGGGAAAATTACGGCTATGCTTTAACTGCTGTACTTTAACTCTGAATAAAAGGACATTGTTATGAAGAAAAGTATTCTTGCTGTAATTTCTGTGCTGCTGCTCTCATCGATATTAACCGCCTGTAACACTACGCGTGGTGTGGGTGAAGACGTTGAGGCCGGTGGCAAAGCCATTCAGAAAAGCACCCAGTAAACAGTTTGACGGGCCGGTGCCTGCGCACCGGCCATGCTGGCTAGAGCTGGCGAACCCAGATCAGTTTATCCACCTCGAATCCTGCTCCGCGTGCCTTAGCCACCAGCTCCGCTTTTACCCCGGCATCCAGCTGCGGCGTACGCGATAAAATCCACAGATAGTCACGGTTTGGCCCACAGATCAGCGCATGCTGATAGTTTTTATCCAGCGCGATAACGTTATAGCCGCCGTAAAACGGCCCAAAGAACGACACCTTCAGCGCCGCCCGGTCCGTTGGCCCGGTGAAGTAGGCTTTACCTTCACTTTCCTGCCAGCGCTGTTTCTTCACATTATAACCGCGGTTAACCACCTTCAGCCCGCCGTCATCACGCTTGCTGTAGCTGGCGGTGACCTGCTCCAGCCCGCGCTCAAAACGGTGATCCAGCCGGGCGATCTCATACCAGCGTCCGAGGTAGCGCTCGCTGTCAAAGTTATTGACCGGCGTCACGCCCTGCGGAGGGGTGGGGGCGCAGGCCACCGACAGCAGCGCACCGGCGCCCGCGGTAAGCATTTTCCACAGTGACATAAATCCTTCCTTTTCCTGATTATTTTTTTGAGTATAGCGGCTGCTGGCAAAAACAGCTCTCCGCACCGCGCACGGCGGCAGCGCTTTATATGTCGCGCAGAATTGTGTGTTGCAGCACGGACAGGTAGACTTCCTGCCCCTGACTGATTCCGGAGTAGAAAAGATGAGCGATACGGCCAGCTGGATGCCAAGTGCACCCATCGCCAATTTATTAAAGCGTGCGGCGATTATGGCTGAAATCCGGCGCTTCTTTGCCGATCGTGGCGTGCTGGAAGTAGAAACCCCGGCGATGAGCCAGGCGACGGTGACCGACGTTCATCTGTTCCCTTTTCAGACGCGGTTTGTCGGGCCAGGAGCCTCCGACGGGCTCGATCTCTATCTGATGACCAGCCCGGAATACCATATGAAGCGCCTGCTGGCGGCGGGCAGCGGCCCGATCTATCAGCTGTGCCGCAGTTTTCGTAATGAAGAGATGGGGCGTCACCACAACCCGGAATTCACCATGCTGGAGTGGTATCGCCCGCACTACGATATGTACCGCCTGATGAACGAGGTGGACGACCTGCTGCAGCAGGTGCTGGAGTGCGCGCCGGCGGAAACGCTCTCCTATCAGCAGGCGTTTTTGCGCCATCTGGAGCTTGACCCGCTCTCTGCCGATAAGGCGCAGCTGCGTGAAGCGGCGGAGAAGCTGGGAGCAGGGGATCTGGCCCACCGCGAAGAGGATCGCGATACGCTGCTGCAGCTGCTGTTTATGCTCGGCGTGGAGCCGCAGATTGGCCTGGATAAGCCGGCGTTTGTCTATCACTTCCCGGCTACCCAGGCGTCGCTGGCGGAGATCAGTACCGAAGATCACCGGGTGGCGGAACGTTTTGAGGTCTACTTCAGGGGAATGGAGCTGGCCAACGGCTTCCGCGAACTGACCGACAGTCGCGAACAGCGTATGCGCTTTGAGCAGGATAACCGCAAGCGCGCCGCCGCCGGCCTGCCGGTGCAGCCGGTGGATACCAATCTGCTGGATGCGCTGAGCCACGGCATGCCGGAGAGCTCCGGCGTGGCGCTGGGCGTCGATCGTATCGTGATGCTGGCGCTGAAGGCCGAACAACTCAGTGAAGTGATTGCGTTCAGCGTCGATCGCAGCTGACGCCAGCAGAAATAAGTGAGGCGCGGACAATCGCGCCTCACTAAAACACCTGCCCAAAACGCCCGACGGGCGCTGCTCAGCGGTGGCTATGCCGCGGCAGCATTGCGGCCATCCCGGTTACAGTCCACCTGATTTGTAGTTGCGTGCCGCCGGCGCACCGTTGCTGGCCGGCGTTTTGCGACCCAGCGTCTCCATACGCACCTGGAACGGTGGGAACGGCATCTCCAGATTGTGCTCCTGATAGCCGCGCAGGATCAGCTGATGCAGCTCATGGCGCAGCGGCATGCGGTGGCCCATCTCGGCGGCGTGAATACGCAGCTCAAACAGCTGAATACCCTGCTGCAGGTCCACCAGGAAGGCTTCCGGCGGCGGCGTGTCCAGCACGTACGAGCAGCGCTGTGCCGCCGTCATCAGCACGTTGGTCACTTCCTCACTGTTGGCCTCGGCAGACGCCGGAATGGTCAGCACCACGCGGGTCACCGAGTCCGACAGCGACCAGTTGACGAACTGCTCGGTGATAAAGGCCTTGTTCGGCACGATAATCTCTTTGCGGTCCCAGTCGGTGATGGTGGTGGCACGGGTGTTGATGCGGGTGATGCTGCCGGTCAGATCGCGGATGGTCACGGTATCGCCGATACGGATCGGTTTCTCAAACAGGATAATCAGGCCGGAGACGAAGTTAGCGAAGATCTCCTGCAGCCCGAAGCCCAGCCCCAGCGTTAAACCCGCCACCAGCCACTGCAGCTTCGACCAGTCAACGCCGATCATCGAGAAGCCGACCAGCCCGCCCACCAGCACCAGCACATATTTGGTGATGGTGGTGATAGCGTAGCCGGTGCCCGGCGTCAGGCTGATGTGCTGCAGCAGCGCCAGCTCAAGCAGGGCGGGCATATTGCGCACCAGCTGAGTGGTGATAATCAGCACCAGAATCGCGATCAGCACCGAACCGAGGGTGATCGGTTGCAGGCTCTCAACGCCCTGCACGGTGGTGCTGACGTCCCACAGGCGGATGTTTTCGAGGAAGCCAAACGCCGAATGGATCTCTGACCACAGCACGATCACCGACACCAGCGCGATTAACGTCAGGATCGAACGCACCAGCCGCAGCGACTGGGCGCTGATCGCATCGAGGTCGATCACCGGCTCTTCAACATCGATGCTGTCCGCCGCGCTCTGCTGGGCGGCCAGATCCTCTTCGCCGCGCGCGCGCTGGGCGAGGATCTCTGCACGGCGCTGGCGGGCGCGGTCAAAGGCGATTTTACGCCGCTGGATCAGCATCCAGCGGCGGATAATGTGGTAGATCACCAGCAGCAGGAACCAGATCGCTACCGAGGTCTCTAACCGCGCCAGCAGCGCCTGGGCGGTAGCCAGATAGCCGATGCACGAGGCCAGTGCCGCCACCAGCGGAATGGCGATCATCACGTTCCACAGGATGTTATTGATCACGTTCTCGCCGTTGCCCTCTTTATCAAGGTGCAGCGGGATGCCGGCGCGTTTCAGGCTGACGGTCACCAGGCTAAGCGCGCCGCAGATCAGAATAAAGCAGACGCGGCCGAGCGTCGGTGAGAACTGGCGCTCTTCGAGGTTGTCGAAGGCGATCAGCAGCATGATCAACGGCACGACCAGCCCGACGCACAGCGTGTAGAAGCGCATCGCCCGCGCCACGCGGGCCTGCGGCCAGCGGAAGTGGACGATAAACAGCCCCTGCGAACGGGCAAAGGTGGCGCTGATCATAAATGCCCACAGCAGCGGGACGCTGGCGGTGACGCCGTCGCCAATCGCTACCGCCAGCGGGTAGGGCCAGGCGTGCTGTAAGCCGTAGCCCAGCGCCGCCCACAGCACCGGCAGCGGCAGCGCCACGAGGATCGACCAGAAGACGGTGCGCAGCGTCAGGCTGAAGTGGTCCAGCGTCACCTTGCCGACCTTGCCGGAGGCCCGTTCGAGGAAGCGGCGGAAGTGGCGGCGTGAGCTGAGGCTGAAGCCGACCAGCAGCACGGCTCCGAGCAGCGGCAGCACCGTCTCCCGGCTGGTGACCATCATCACCAGCGCACCGCCCAGCTGGCCCAGCGTATCCAGCGACAGCAGCTTCTGCAGGTCGCGCGCCAGATCCAGCGGGAAGCTGAAGCCGATAGCGCTGACGTCGGCGGTCCAGAACAGGTAGCGGTGGGCGGCCTCTTTCACTTCGTTCAGCGCGTCCACCAGCTGGGTGTTGCCGACCTTCAGCTTGGTCACTTCCAGAATCAGATTGTCGCAGCCGGAGAGCAGCGAGGTCAGCAGCTCGCGCTGGGTTTTCAGCTGCGCGTCAAGAATGCGCCGCTGCTCTGTGGTCAGGTTACTGTTGTCGTCCTGGCGCAGCTGGCGCAGCGTCTGCTGGTGTTCCAGCAGATCCTCATACTTCAGACGCTGGACGCGCAGCTCACCCATTTCGCTGTCCAGCTGCTGCGGTTTCGGTATATCCGGCAGGCGCGCGACCTGCGCGCGTAGCGCTTCACCGAGCACGTTAGAGACGCCCAGCCACTGCGACTGTTCACGAATGGTGCTCAGCGCCTGGCGCACCTGCAGGGTCTGGTTGGCGGCGGTGCGCTGCTGCGAGGCCACCAGGTCCAGCCGCTGCGCCTGTTGGTTCAGCGCGGCGGAGAGCTCGCGGTTGACGCGGAACTGCTCGGCAATCCCGGCAGGCAGGTCGCCGCTGTTCTCCGCCAGCTGTTCGGTGCGGGCCAGCGCGGTTTCGGCTTCCCGCTGGCGCTGGCTGTTCTGCAGGTTACGCAGATCCTGCAGGTAGCTGTCCATCTGGCTGGCGGTGCGCTGGTGCACCTCGGCACGCATACGCGCCAGCTCCTGACGGTTGTTGGCGGAGAGCTGCGCCAGCTCCAGCTCATCCACCCGCGCCTTCTGTGCGGCAGATTCCGCCTGACGGGCGGCTAACTGAGCCTGGCCCAGCGGCGTGTTGGCTGTGGGCTGCCCCTGCAGGCGGCGTTCGATCTCGTTCAGGCTGCGGCGGGCTTCGCTCTGCTGCTGCGGCAGCTGCGAAAGCGAATCGCTGATTTCCCGGGCGCGATCCTGCTCCTGCTGCGCCTGGCGGCGCTCCTCCAGCAGCTGGCTGCTCACCTGCAGGATCTCCTGATCCAGCTCGGCGGCGCTCATACTGGCGCGGGGCGCTTTACTGCCGTCGGTCAGTCCGGCAATCTGCTGACGCAGTTCGCGGGTCAGTTTCGGGAAGTCGTCGATAACCTGCTGGTATTCGGCAGTACGCGCCAGCGACTGCTTACGCTCGTCCAGCGCGTTAAGGGTGGACTGCAGCGCTTCGACCCGATCGGTCTGGCCGGCGGCGGATTTATCGGCTTTGGCTTCTTCAAGCTGCTGCCCGACCTGTGTAGCATCGGGCAGGCTGGCGGCGTACACCGGCTGGAGCAGGCTCCAGCCGAGTAACAGGGCAGGGATCAGACGTAACATGGCGGCCTGCTATGGGTGGTGGAGAACATCTTCCGCACTCTCTTTTTGCAGTGCAATGGCCAGCGGTTCGCCGAGGCGGGTTTTGCTCTCCGCCGCCAGGCTTTCTGCCAGCTGGACTTTGCCCGCGGCGAACAGGTTAATCACCGTAGAACCGAGCTTGAAGCGGCCCATCTCCTGGCCTTTCAGCAGCACCACGGAGCCCTCTTCTTCGGCACCCGGCCAGCTCCAGCGTTTGATCACGCCTTCACGCGGTGGGGTGACGGTACCGGCCCAGACGGTCTCAATGCTGCCGACGATGGTGGCACCGACCAGGATCTGCGCCAGCGGACCGAACTCAGTATCGAACAGGCAGATGACACGCTCGTTACGGGCAAACAGGTTCGGGATGTTCTGCGCGGTCAACGGATTCACCGAGTAGAGATCGCCCGGCACGTAGATCATCTCGCGCAGGATGCCGTTGCACGGCATATGCACGCGGTGGTAGTCGCGCGGTGCCAGATAGGTGGTAACGAACTCGCCGTCACGGAACAGATCCACCATCGCGGCCTGACCGGCCAGCAGCGCTTCCAGCGAGTAGGTATGGCCTTTGGCCTGGAAAATCTGGTCGCCTTCAATGCGGCCCAGCTGGCTGATGGCACCGTCTGCCGGCAGGATCAGCTGGTTAGGATCGGTATTCAGCGGGCGGGCATCGTCGCGCAGCGGGCGGACGAAAAAGTCGTTAAACGTGCGATAGCTGGCGGTATCCGGCTTCTGCGCCTCTTTCATATCGACCTTATAGAACCAGACGAAAGCGTCGATCACCGCTTTCGTCAGCCAGCCGGCGCGTTTGCTGGCTCCCCAGCCGGCCAGTTCAGTCAGGGCTTGTTTCGGCAGTAAGTTATTCAGGCCGAGTTTAATACGATCTAACACGTGAGCCTCCTGGCTTAAGACAGCAAAAGAGAAAAGGGGGCGGATTGTAGCAGCGCCGGGGGGTTAAGGCTATGGCCGCCCCGGCAGCGCCGTCAGTCTTTGTCGCTGGTGAAATTGCGGCGGGTTTTTGCCTGCACTTCAGCCATCGTTTCCAGAATCTGGTGATAGTTGACGAAGCGGGACTCGTCGATCTCGCCTTTATCCACCGCTTCGCGGATGGCACAGCCGGGATCGGTGTCGTGCTTGCAGTCGCGGAATTTACAACCACCCAGATAGTCACGGAATTCGACAAATCCGCGGGTGATTTGTTCCGGCTCCAGGTGCCATAAACCGAATTCACGCACGCCAGGGGAGTCGATCACGTCACCACCGTGCGGGAAGTGATACAGGCGCGAAGCGGTGGTGGTGTGCTGGCCGAGGCCGGAGACGTCTGACACGTCGTTGGTCAGGATCTCATTATTACCCAGCTCCAGCCCCAGCAGCGCGTTCAGCAGGCTGGATTTACCGACGCCGGACTGGCCGGCAAAGATGCTGATACGGCCAGCCAGCGCCTGTTCCAGCTCGGCCAGGCCCTCTTTGCGGTAGCTCGATACCATCAGCACCGGGTAGCCGATATGGCGGTAGATATTCATCTGCTCGTCGACAAAAGCGCGGGCTTCGTCGTCCAGCAGGTCGGTTTTATTCAGCACCAGCAGCGGTTCGACGCCCAGCGTTTCGCAGGCCACCAGATACCTGTCGATAATGTTCAGCGACAGCTCCGGCAGAATCGCCGACACCACCACAATCTGGTTAATGTTGGCGGCAATCGGTTTTACGCCGTCGTAGAAGTCGGGGCGGGTCAGCACCGAGGTACGCTCATGCACGGCTTCAACAATGCCTTTGACCGTGGCGCCGCCCTCAACGCCGGGGCGCCACAGCACGCGGTCGCCGGTGACCAGCGAACGAATGGTCCGGCGGATATTACAGCGGTGCACCGAACCGTCCGCGTCTTCAACGTCGGCATGCATACCAAAACGGCTGATCACCACGCCATCACGTGCTTCACCAAACAGGCTGTCATCCGGCTCGGGTTTATCGGCACGCTGCTTCAGGCGACGATCGTGGTTGGCACTCACGCGACGTTGCTGACCTTTGGATAGTTTGTTTTTAGTCACTGTTCCTCACACGGTTACGGCATATTTCGCCCTTCGCGGGCAAAACGTCTATCATACACGCTAAATTGAGACAATGCCGCTCTGGCTACCGTGAGACGCACTATGACTGCTAATGCAAATAACCTGATTTGGATCGATCTTGAGATGACCGGGCTGGACCCGGAGCAGGATCGTATTATTGAGATCGCCACTCTGGTGACCGATGCCGACCTGAATATTCTCGCGGAGGGGCCGGTGTTTGCCGTGCATCAGTCGGACGCTCAGCTGGCGCTGATGGACGAGTGGAACGTGCGTACCCACACCAACAGTGGCCTGGTTGAGCGGGTGAAGGCCAGCCAGGTTGACGATCGCGCTGCCGAGCTGGCGACCATTGAGTTCCTCAAACAGTGGGCACCGGCCAATACCTCTCCGATCTGCGGCAACAGTATCGGCCAGGATCGCCGTTTCCTGTTCAAATATATGCCGGAGCTGGAAGCCTACTTCCACTACCGTTACCTCGACGTCAGCACCCTGAAAGAGCTGGCGCGCCGCTGGAAGCCTGAGATCCTGCCCGGTTTTAAAAAGCAGGGCAGCCATCAGGCGATGGACGACATCCGCGAGTCGGTGGCCGAACTTGCTTACTACCGCGAGCACTTTATTCAGCTGTAAGCGGCCGGGCAGGGGAAGGCTGACGGGCGGGTACGTGTAGCGAGGGAGGTGGCGGCGTAAGGCCAGAACTGACTGCCGCATGCCGTGCTTCATTCATCCTGAGTCAGAAATGACTCAGGGTGGTGGAAAAACAGCCGACCGAACGGTTTTATGAAATTTTTTTTGCACGAGGGGTTGCAGGGGTAAGGAAACTCCGTATAATGCGCTCCCCGTACCGGTGAGAAAATTCATCGTTACGACCCCT
>NZ_JRZZ01000018.1:0-55395 GCF_002865965.1 Erwinia sp. B116 | reverse complement strand
TAGCTCAGTTGGTAGAGCACGACCTTGCCAAGGTCGGGGTCGCGAGTTCGAGTCTCGTTTCCCGCTCCAGATTAATCCGGTAGATTGTAGTCTGCCGGATGCGAAAGAAGGTCCCTTCGGGGGCCTTTTTTTGTTTCTCAGCCACAGCGCTGTGCCATCCGCTATCTGCGTGCATCAGGCACTGGCGTAACGACGCATTCAGGTCATGACGTGGCTAAACGGGCGATGCTGCCACCGCCCTTTCTGTAACGCCTGCGCTTATTTCGCGTCTTTCAGCAGCTGGTAAATCCGCTGCGCCTGGTTGCGGTAGGTGGTGATACCGCCGGAGCCGTAAATTTCCTGCGCGTTCAGGTAGATGATGCGGTTGTTTTTGGCGGCATCGGTGCCTTTAACATCGGCATTATCCAGCAGCTTTTTCGCGTTGCTGTAGTCCGGGCTTTTGCCGAGCACCGAGTCGCGGTCAATAACGAAGATCCACTGCGGATTGGCTTTGGCGATACGGGCGCTGTCGATCACTTCGCCGAAGCGGCTGTTATGGGTTAACGGCGTCGCATCCTTAAAGCCGATAAAGTCGGCGATAAAGCCATACTTGCCGCCGCTGCCGTAGCCCATCAGCTTATCGCCGGTGGTGAGGATGGTCATCGCGGTCCCGGCCTTCTCCGCCAGCGGGCGCACCTTATTCACATCGTCTTCCAGCGCCTTAATCGCAGCTGTAGCCTGCGGTTGCTTATCAAACAGTTCACCCAGCGAGCGAGTGCGCTGTGAGAGGCTCTGCAGCAGATGCGGGTGGTCGATGGTCAGATCCAGCGTCGGCGCAATTTCACGGAACTTGTCGGTTGACTCAAAGGCGCGCTCACCGCCGATGATCAGGTCCGGCTTCTCTTTACGCAACGCCTCGAAGTCCGGCTTAAACGGATTACCGGCGTTGTAGTAAGGGCCGGACTCATACTGGCTGAGGAACGGCGGGAAGCTGCCTTTTTTCTGTGGCAGCGACAGGCCGGAAACCTTCACGTCCAGCACATCGAGGATCTCCAGTATTGCCAGATCGTAGACCACCACGTTCTTCGGGTTCTTCTTAATGGTCTGGGTATTGATGCTGTCGGTAATTGCTACGCTGTCGGAAGCAGCAGAAGGAGTGGCGGCGGTGGCGATAGTGGTGAAACCGGCACCGGCGGTCAGTAACAGGCAGCTGGCGAGACAGGCACGGGTCAAACGTGAGAGAGGCATATAGTCACATCCTATGTAAGTGTAATTGATAATCGTTCTCAATAAATAATACGGATTTCATTCAGGATGTACAGCGCCCAGGTAAACCGGGCGAAAATGGCGAGATTTTCGCCGTAACATGGCGAAACTGGAGGTTTTTATAGCAGTCAGCACGGATCGGTGAAAAAAGCCGTTATCAGGGCTTGCCAGCGCCGCCCCGGCACGCCATAATAGCGCCCATTCCTGATTCAGGAATTAAAAGATGAATCGAATCAAAGAATTACCAAATGTTTGATTGCACCACCCAAGCGGGAATAGCTCAGTTGGTAGAGCACGACCTTGCCAAGGTCGGGGTCGCGAGTTCGAGTCTCGTTTCCCGCTCCAGATAATAAACTTTCTCAATACGCAGCATAATTATCCACAGCGCCGGGCGCCGTGCGGTGGTCTTGTCGATCCGGATAGTGAAAAATCGTAAACAGAGTTATCCACAGCTTACGCTGGCAGTGGTTTTTTCCACGATCTCAGTAAATTCTTACATATTCTGCGTAACATACTGTTTTTATTATTATTGTTAATGTTTCATTCTGTTATGCAGATCGCTTGTGCTTTTTGTCCCGGTTGAATGACAACGCTTTTTTAATTTTATTCACAGCGTGTGGATAGTTTTCGCGTGGCTGAAATTCGTCACCTTGCGCAATTAAGCATCACGGGGTAATCCTTTCTCTATTACCCGTACCAGGCGTTTTTGCTGGCTGGTTTGCACCTCTACCGCATTTTCCTCCCGGCGGGCCAGCTGTTGGGCGATAGCCCACGCAATATGCTCATCCAGCAGCGTGTTTTCGCCGCGGCGGCTTTCCAGCGCCTGCAGGTGGTGTTCATCCCACGGTGCGTTACCCAGGGCGACGGCAATATTGCGCAACCAGCGCAGATGACCAATCCGGCGAATGGCCGAGCCTTCGGTGATGCGCAGGAATTTAGCCTCATCCCAGGCAAACAGCTCGGTCAGCGGCGGCGCGTGCAGCACCGCGCGCGGGCTGAAATCATCTTCATCTGTCAGCTGGCCATAGCGGTTCCACGGGCAGATCAGCTGGCAGTCGTCGCAGCCGTAGATACGGTTGCCGATCAGCGGGCGGAACTCTTCCGGGATCGCCCCTTCCAGCTCGATGGTCAGATAGGAGATGCAGCGACGCGCGTCTACCGTGTAGGGTTCGACGATGGCACCGGTCGGGCAGGTGGTCATGCAGGCGACGCAGCGGCCGCAGTTTTCCTCCACCGGACTGTCAATCGGCAGCGGCAGGTCGATCAGCAGTTCCCCTAAGAAAAACCACGATCCGGCTTCACGGTTTAAGATCAGCGAGTGTTTACCGGTCCAGCCCAGCCCGGCTTTGGCCGCCAGCGGGCGCTCCAGCAGCGGGGCCGAGTCAACAAACGGCCGGAACTGCGCGTCGCCGCAGCGCTCAAGGATCATATCACCGAGCTTTTTCAGGCGATTGCGCAATACTTTGTGGTAGTCGCGGCCCAGCGCGTAGCGGCTGACGTAGCCCAGACGGGGGTTTTTCAGCGTGCTGGCAAAGGCGGCTTTGGCCGGCAGATAGTTCATACGAACGCTGATCACCCGCAGGGTGCCGGGCAGCAGTTCGTGGGGGCGGGCGCGCATCATACCGTGGCGCGCCATCCAGTCCATCTCGCCGTGGTATTGTTTATCCAGCCACGCCTGCAGGCGCGGCTCCTCCAGCGTTAAATCGGTATCGGTGATACCGACCTGCTGAAAGCCGAGTTCAAGCCCCCACTGTTTAATATCCCGGGCGAGTTGATGGAGATCGAGAGGATGCGACATGAATAACCTGAACCAGCTGGAAGACCCGTTAAGTTTACCTGAATCTGTCTGGCCTGTGGAGGCGATTGCCCGGCTGGAGCGCGAAGGGGCGGACAGCCTGGGTTTGACGCTGTATGAACTGATGCAGCGCGCCGGGCAGGCGGCGTTCAGCGCACTGCAGCGCCTGTGGCCCGATAGCCGTCACTGGCTGGTGCTGTGTGGCCACGGTAATAACGGTGGCGACGGCTATGTGGTGGCGCGGCTGGCGCAGGCAGCGGGCATCAGCGTGACGCTGCTGGCGGTGGAGAGTGATACGTCGCAGCCCGAGGAAGCCCGGCAGGCACGGGAAGCCTGGCGGGCGGCGGGCGGTGTGATCCACGCAGCATCGGCGGCCTGGCCGCAGAGTGTGGACGTTATCGTCGATGCGCTGCTCGGTAGTGGGCTGAACCGCGCCCCTGCTGAACCTTACGCGCGGCTGATTGAGCGGGCAAACGGCCATCCGGCCCCGGTATTTGCCGTGGATGTGCCCTCAGGGTTAGCGGCCACTACCGGTACAACGCCCGGTGCGGCGATTATCGCTACGCATACGCTAAGCTTTATCGCCCTTAAGCCCGGGCTACTGACCGGAAAAGCGCGCGACTACCGGGGCCGGCTGCATTATCACGCGCTGGGACTGGAAGCATTCCTGGCCAGTCAGCCTCCCGCCATCGCCCGCTTTGACGCAACGCACCTCACGCGCTGGCTGCAGCCGCGCAAAGCCACCTCACACAAAGGCGATCACGGTAAGCTGCTGGTAATCGGCGGCGATCACGGTACGGCGGGTGCTATACGTATGGCCGCTGAAGCGGCGCTGCGCGCAGGATCAGGCCTGGTGCGAGTACTTACTCACAAAGATAATGTGGCGCCGCTGCTGACCGCCCGCCCGGAGCTGATGGTGCAGGAGCTGGACGCACAGACGCTGGATGACGGCCTGGAATGGGCCGATACGATCGTCATCGGTCCGGGACTGGGACAGCGCGACTGGGGTAAAAAGGCCTTAAAGAAGGTCGAAAACTCAAACAAACCGATGCTTTGGGATGCCGATGCGCTTAACCTGCTGGCAATCAGCCCCGATAAACGTCAAAATCGCATTATTACGCCACATCCGGGTGAAGCGGCGCGTTTGCTGAACAGTAACGTTAGCGAAATTGAGAGTGACCGCTTACTTGCGGCACAGCGCCTGGCAAAACGCTATGGCGGCGTGGTGGTGCTGAAAGGTGCCGGCACACTGATTGCCGGGCCGCAGGGGGCGCTGGCGATTGCCGATGTCGGCAATGCCGGCATGGCCAGCGGCGGCATGGGCGATGTGTTATCCGGTATTATTGCCAGCCTGGCGGGGCAAGGGCTCTCACTGTTTGACGCAGCCTGCGCGGGCTGTGTCGCGCACGGCGCAGCGGCAGACGCGGTAGCACGGCGCTATGGTACGCGTGGTATGCTGGCAACCGATCTGTTCTCCTGGCTGTATCTGTTTGTTAATCCTGAGATGTCGAATATAAAAGAATGATGACCTGTGTAATCGCGTTGCCCGATGAGGCAGCAACTCTCGCAATGGGTGCCCGGCTGGCCCGCGCCTGTGATGGCGCGGCGACCCTCTATCTTTATGGCGATCTCGGTGCAGGAAAAACCACCTTCAGCCGTGGATTCCTGCAGGCGCTGGGGCATCAGGGCAACGTAAAAAGCCCGACCTATACGCTGGTGGAGCCCTACGTGCTGCCCGATCGCCGCGTCTATCATTTTGACCTGTACCGCCTTGCCGATCCGGAAGAGCTGGAATTTATGGGCATCCGTGACTACTTCGGTGACGACAGTATCTGTCTGGTCGAGTGGCCGCAGCAGGGCACCGGCGTGCTGCCTGAACCCGATCTCGAACTGCATCTCAGCTACCAGGGCCACGCGCGCCAGGCCGAGCTGCGTGCCCGCTCGGCTAACGGTGAGCAGATGCTGCAGCAGTTCGCGCGCGCGGAGGGGGAAGCATGAGGCAGGTGAAGTCCTGGCTGATGCTGGCGCTGCTGTGCTGCACCTTCAGTACGCTGGCGGCCAATCTTTCGGATATTCAGGTGGCTAACGGCAGCAACGAAGCCACGGTAAAACTCAGCTTTGCCGGGCAGCCGGTGTACGCCTTTTTCCCGTTGCATAACCCGGAGCGGGTGGTGCTGGATATCCGCCAGAGCGGCGTGGTGAAGGGGCTACCGCTCGAATTTAGCGGCGAGAACCTGGTTAAACGCATCCGCTCCAGCGAGGCGAAAGACAGCCAGAGCATCCGTCTGGTGTTTGAGCTGACGGAAGCCGGTAAAACCCGCGCGGTAACCCAGCGCAACGGCAGCACTTATAACGTGGTGTTTACCATCAGCAGCCGCCAGCCGGCGAAACCGGCCGCACGTCCGGCCCCGGTCAGCAGTGCGGGTACCTCACGTCCGGCACCGGTCAGCAGTGAACCGGCGAAAAATCCGTTTGGCGCAAATCCGGTGACCACCGTCACCAGCGGTAACCAGGTTGCACGTCCGCGTACCTCCCGTGCCAGCAGCAGCGATGTGGCGATCGTGGCGATTGATGCCGGCCACGGCGGTCAGGACCCGGGTGCCATCGGGCCCAGCGGGCTAAAAGAGAAAAATGTTACCATCGCCATCGCCCGCAAGCTGAAAGAGCTGCTGAACGCCGACCCGATGTTTAAGGGGGTGATGACCCGCGACGGCGACTACTTTATCTCGGTGATGGGGCGTTCCGACGTGGCGCGCAAGCAGAATGCGAATCTTCTGGTGTCGATCCATGCCGATGCCGCCCCCAGCCGCAGCGCGTCAGGTGCCTCAGTGTGGGTGCTGTCTAACCGTCGCGCCAACAGCGAAATGGCCGGCTGGCTGGAACAGCACGAGAAACAGTCCGAACTGCTGGGCGGTGCCGGCGACCTGCTGGCCAACAGCCAGGCAGACCCGTACCTCAGCCAGGCGGTGCTCGACCTGCAGTTCGGCCACTCACAGCGTGTAGGCTACGACGTGGCGGTAAAAGTGATTGCTCAGCTGCAGCGCGTCGGCGCGCTGCACAAGCGCCGACCGGAACATGCCAGCCTGGGCGTCCTGCGCTCGCCGGATATTCCTTCCCTGCTGGTGGAAACCGGCTTTATCAGCAACCCTTCGGAGGAGCGACTGCTTGGCAGTAGCGCATACCAGCAGAAGATTGCCGAGTCGATCTATAAAGGCTTGCGCAACTACTTCCTGGCGCACCCGCTACAATCCGTCCCAAAGGAGGAAAACCGACCGTTGCAGTCCGCAGCGGCGGTTAATGCAGAGCCTGAACCGGCCCCGGCTGGCACCGTCTACACCGGTGCCGTGCAGCGTCACGTGGTTAAGCGCGGGGAAACCTTGTCCGGTATCGCCGCGCAGTACGGTGCCAGCATGGCCACCCTGCGCGGTATGAATACGCTGAAGAAAGATGTGGTATGGGTTGGTCAGCGGCTGAAGGTGCCGGCAGGGGCGCAGACGGCCCGCGTGGTAACACAGGCAGCAAACCACGCCAGACCGAAACGCGCCCAGCGGCATAAGGTGGTGCGCGGTGACTCGCTGACGGCGATCGCGGCGCACTACGGCGTCAGCCCGCAGGCGATCCAGCAGGCGAATAAAATGAAGTCGCAGAACGTGATGCTGGGGCAGACGCTGACCATTCCGGCATCCTGAGCGGCTGAACGTGGCGGTTCCCGGTTTCCTGGCCGGGTGCACACTGAGAAGATCCGGGCTGGCCCCCTTGCAGCCGCCCGGCCGGAGACGGACGCTGGCTTAAGCACCGCGTACTGCCGGTCAATGCCGCGATGGAATAATTGAGGAGTGATGATGCCCATTCAGATCTTACCCCCCCAGCTTGCCAATCAGATTGCCGCCGGTGAGGTGGTTGAGCGCCCGGCGTCGGTGGTGAAAGAGCTGGTGGAAAACTGCCTGGATGCCGGCGCGACCCGCATCGATATCGATATCGAGAAGGGGGGGGCTAAGCTGATCCGCATTCGCGATAACGGCTGCGGCATCGGTAAAGAGGAGCTGGCAATGGCGCTGGCGCGTCATGCCACCAGTAAAATCAGCACTCTCGACGATCTGGAAGCGATCGCCAGCCTCGGTTTTCGCGGTGAGGCGCTGGCCAGCATCAGCTCGGTGTCGCGCCTGCTGCTGACCTCGCGTACGGCGGAGCAGAGCGAAGCCTGGCAGGCTTACGCCGAAGGGCGTGACCAGGCGGTAACCCTGAAACCGGCCGCCCACCCGCAGGGCACCACGCTGGAAGTGCTGGACCTGTTCTACAACACCCCGGCGCGGCGCAAGTTTATGCGCACCGAGAAAACCGAATTTACCCATATTGATGAAGTGATCCGCCGTATTGCGCTGGCGCGCTTCGACGTGGCTTTCTCCCTCAGCCACAACGGCAAGCTGGTGCGTCAGTATCGCGGTGCCAGCGATCCCACGCAGCGTGAACGGCGGCTGGCGGCGATCTGCGGATCCACCTTTATCAGCCATGCGCTGCGCATTGAATGGCAGCATGGCGATCTGATCCTGCAGGGCTGGGTGGCCGATCCGGTCGGGTCGAAGGCGCTGAGCGAGCTGCAGTACTGCTATGTCAACGGCCGCATGATGCGCGACCGGCTCATCGGCCATGCGATTCGCCAGGCCTATCAGGACAAGCTCGGCGATGGCCATCAACCGGCCTATGTGCTCTATCTGGAGATCGACCCGCACCAGGTTGACGTCAACGTGCATCCGGCCAAGCATGAGGTGCGCTTCCATCAGTCGCGGCTGGTGCACGATTTTATTTACCAGGGCGTGATCAGCGTGCTGCAGGCCTGTGAAGCGCCCACGCTGCCAGACGTTGCTGCGCAGTCGTCCGAACGCTGGCAGCCGGAAAACCGTCAGGCGGCGGGAGAGAATCACTTTGCATCACCGGCCGCCGGGCGAAACCGCGGTGATACAGAACGGGGCGGGTTCGCCGCACCCGCGCCCGATGCCGCTACCGGAACAGACACCAGGCCAGGTTCAGCCGCAAATGTGGGTGCCGGTACAAATGCAGGTACAGGCACAACTGCAGACACAAATTCAGATGCGGGCACAAATGCAGGCGCAGACACAGGTGCTGAGGCAGGCATACAGGCACGAACCTACCCAACGACACATGCAGACAACGGCAGCCGCGCCGGGGCTGCCGCCGCCACGGAGGCGGGCTGGCCCGGCCAGCTGCCGCAGTATCAGCAGCGCGAAGGAGCGTTGTACCGCCAGCTGATGACCACGCCGGCGGCGGGGCGTGGAGAAGAGCCGAAGCAGCCTTATCCGCAGGCTGATGTTCCTTCCCCGCCCGCCACCACTGCGCCGCGTACCACGGCAGCGGTCGACGCCCCGTTAAGCGGCCATTCTCAGAGCTTTGGCCGCGTGTTGACGGTGGTACAACAGCAGTATGCGCTGCTGGAAAATAAACAGCACCTTGCGCTGCTGTCGCTGACCGTGGCCGAGCGCTGGCTGAAGCAGGCCCAGCTGGAGCCGGGAAGTGAAGGGCTCAAGCCACAGCCGCTGCTGATCCCGGTGCGGTTGCAGCTGGATAAGGCCGAAGTGGCCACCCTCAACCGCTGTGCCGGGTTGCTCAACCAGCTGGGTATCGATCTGCACAACGACGCGCAGCGGGTGATGCTGCGCGCCGTGCCTTTACCATTACGCCAACAAAATTTACAAAACTTGATTCCAGAACTGTTAGGCTACTTAGCCCGGCAGGAGGATGTTTCAGCCAGCCAGACGGCGCAGTGGTTAGCGCGCCAGTCGGTTTCTGAACATGCGCACTGGAATCACTCGCAGGCGATTGCTCTGCTGGCCGACGTGGAACGTCTCTGCCCGCAGCTGGTTAAATCGCCACCTTCCGGATTATTGCAAGACGTTGATATCACAATGGCGATGAACGCCCTGAAGCAATGAGTGAACAATCTAAGGCTGGCCTGCCGAAGGCGATATTTTTGATGGGGCCAACGGCCTCGGGTAAAACGGCTCTGGCCATGGCGCTACGCCAGACCCTGCCGGTTGAACTGATTAGCGTGGACTCTGCGCTGATCTACCGCGGGATGGATATCGGAACCGCTAAGCCCACCAGTGATGAGCTGGCGTTGGCACCCCATCGTTTGCTGGACATCCGCGATCCGGCAGAAAGCTATTCCGCAGCCGAATTCCGTCGTGATGCGCTGGCTGAAATGGCGGAGATTACCGCGCGGGGCAACATCCCGCTGCTTGTTGGTGGCACCATGCTCTACTACAAGGCGTTGCTGGAAGGATTGTCGCCGTTGCCCCCGGCGGATCCTGAAGTGCGTCAGCGTATAGAGCAGATGGCGAGTGAGCAGGGCTGGGAAGCGCTGCACGGTCAGTTATGTGACATAGATCCCGTTGCTGGCGCTCGTATTCATCCGAATGATCCCCAGAGACTCTCGCGAGCACTGGAAGTTTTTTTTATTTCGGGTAAAACTTTAACGGAACTGACGAAAACATCCGGTGAAGCTCTGCCTTATGATGTGGCCCAGTTTGCTATCGCACCCGCGAATCGCGAGCTAATCCATCAGCGTATTGAGCAGCGCTTTCATCAGATGCTGGCGTCAGGGTTTGAAGCGGAGGCTCGGGCACTGTTTGCACGAGGTGATTTGCATACGGATATGCCTTCCATTCGTTGTGTTGGTTATCGCCAGATGTGGTTATTTTTGTCGGGCGAAATTGATTACGATGAAATGGTTTATCGGGGAATTTGCGCGACCCGGCAGTTGGCTAAGCGCCAGATAACCTGGTTACGCGGTTGGGAAAACGTTCACTGGCTTGACAGCGAACATCCTGAGGCGGCGTATGCCAGCGTGCTACAGGTTCTTAGTGCTAAGCATGGGTGATTGTGTACAATTGGTTTGTTATCGTGCGCAAATTTTTTAGGTCGTATTTCGAACTGCAAGGTTCTTAAAGTTATAAACAACAAGCATATAAGGAAAAGATAGAATGGCTAAGGGGCAATCTTTGCAAGATCCGTTCTTGAACGCACTGCGTCGCGAACGTGTTCCGGTTTCAATTTATTTGGTCAACGGCATTAAACTGCAGGGGCAGATCGAGTCGTTTGACCAGTTTGTTATTTTGCTGAAAAACACGGTTAGCCAGATGGTGTATAAGCACGCGATCTCTACCGTTGTCCCGTCCCGTCCGGTCTCCCACCACAGCAACAATGCGGGTGGCGGAAGCAGCAACTATCATCACGGCGGTAGCAATCAGGGTGGGTCTTCCCAGCCTGCACAAGACAATGACGACGCTGAGTAAGTAAGTCACTGTCCCACCATGACGGGGCTCTGCCAGCCAGCAGACACCCCGTCCTGGCAAAGACGTTAAGCCGGTTTCCTCATTCGCCCGGAGCGGAGCGAAATCGCGCATACAAGCCGTTCGCCGAGCCGAACGCGCAAATTAATCTGAATTTGACGCCGTAAGGCCATCGCGCATCAGGTTTCACAGGGTTCCGAGAGGTTGCAATATTGTTTGACCGTTATGATGCCGGTGAGCACGCCGTACTGGTTCACATCTACTTTACCCAGGATCGGGATATGGAAGACCTCCAGGAGTTTGAATCTCTGGTCTCTTCCGCCGGCGTGGAAGCGTTGCGTGTCGTAACCGGCAGCCGCAAAGCGCCCCTCCCGAAATATTTTGTGGGTGAAGGTAAAGCGGCTGAAATTGCCGAGGCGGTAAAAGAGAGCGGTGCCACGGTGGTACTGTTCGATCATGCCTTAACGCCGGCGCAGGAGCGTAATCTGGAAGCGCTGTGTCAGTGCCGGGTAATTGACCGTACCGGACTGATCCTTGATATCTTCGCCCAGCGCGCGCGCACCCACGAAGGTAAACTGCAGGTAGAGCTCGCGCAGCTGCGCCACCTTGCCACCCGTCTGGTTCGCGGCTGGACGCACCTTGAGCGCCAGAAAGGCGGTATTGGTTTACGTGGCCCAGGGGAAACTCAGCTGGAAACCGACCGTCGTTTACTGCGTAACCGCATTACCCTGATTCTTTCCCGCCTGTCCCGCGTTGAAAAACAGCGTGAGCAGGGCAGGCAGGCGCGTAACAAGGCCGATGTGCCGACCGTGTCTCTGGTGGGCTATACCAACGCCGGTAAATCCACCCTGTTTAACCGCTTAACCTCTGCCGACGTTTATGCGGCAGACCAGCTGTTTGCCACCCTCGACCCGACCCTGCGCCGGGTGGACGTCGCCGACGTCGGTGAAGTGGTGCTGGCCGATACCGTCGGCTTTATTCGCCATTTGCCACACGACCTCGTGGCCGCGTTTAAGGCCACGCTGCAGGAGACGCGCGAGGCAACGCTGCTGTTGCACGTGATTGACGCCGCCGACGTGCGCCTTGAGGAAAATATCGAGGCGGTTAACGTGGTGCTGGAAGAGATTGAGTCCGATCAGATCCCCAGCCTGCTGGTGATGAATAAAATCGATATGCTGGACGGTTTTGAGCCGCGTATCGATCGCGATGAAGAGAACCGGCCCATTCGGGTCTGGCTCTCTGCCCAAACCGGCGTCGGGTTGCCGCTGCTGTTCCAGGCGCTGACCGAGCGGCTGGCCGGCGAGATCGCTCAGGTTGATTTACGTCTGCCGCCGGAAGCGGGGCGGCTGCGCAGCCGTTTTTATCAGCTTCACGCGATAGAAAAAGAGTGGAACGAAGAGGATGGCAGCGTGGGAATGCACGTGCGTATGCCGATCGTCGACTGGCGACGCCTGTGTAAACAGGAACCGACGCTGGCGAATTACATTGTTAACTGATTTTGCCTGACACGCGTATCCCGGCCTGGGGTACCACCGCACACACAATTAATGGAGTATAAACATGGCGTGGAATCAGCCCGGGAATAACGGACAGGACCGCGACCCGTGGGGAAGCAGCAATAATCAAGGCGGCAACTCTGGGGGAAATAAGGGAGGGCGCGATAAGGGGCCTCCCGATCTTGATGATATCTTCCGTAAGCTGAGCAGCAAGCTCGGTGGCCTGGGCGGTGGTAACAAGAATAGTGATAACGGTGACGGTGGTCAGCGCAGGCCGGGTAACGGCGGGCGTCTGGTCGGGATTGTCGGCGTTGCGGCGGTGGTGATTTGGGCCGCCAGCGGTTTCTACACCATCAAAGAAGCAGAACGTGGCGTGGTGACACGCTTTGGTAAGTTCAGCCATCTGGTTGAGCCGGGCCTTAACTGGAAGCCGACCTTTATCGACCAGGTTCGCGCGGTGAACGTAGAGGCGGTACGCGAGCTGTCAGCTTCCGGCACCATGCTGACCTCCGATGAGAACGTGGTCCGCGTTGAGATGAACGTGCAGTACCGCGTCACTAACCCGGAACGCTATCTGTTCGCCGTCACCAGCGCAGACGACAGCCTGCGTCAGGCCACCGACAGCGCGCTGCGCGGCGTGATTGGCCGCTCAACGATGGATCGTATCCTGACCGAAGGGCGTACCGTGGTGCGTAGCGAAACCCAGCGTGAGCTGGAAGAGACCGTGCGCCCGTACGATATGGGTATCACCCTGCTGGACGTCAACTTCCAGACCGCGCGTCCACCGGAAGATGTGAAGGCCTCCTTCGATGATGCGATCGCCGCGCGTGAAAACCGCGAGCAGGCAGTCCGTGAAGCGGAAGCCTACGCCAACGATAAGCTGCCGCGTGCGCGTGGTGATGCGCAGGGTATTCTCGAAAAAGCCCGTGCTTACAAGTCCCGCGTAACGCTGGAAGCGCAGGGTGAAGTCGACAGCTTTGCGCGTATTCTGCCGGAATACAAAGCGGCACCGCAGATTACCCGTGAGCGTCTCTATATCGAGACCATGGAACGCGTGCTTGGCCACACCCGCAAGGTGCTGGTTAACGATAAAGGCAACAGCCTGATGGTGCTGCCGCTGGATCAACTGATGCGTGGACAGGCCGGCGGAGCGACCAGCAGTCGCGAAGGGAGCAACCCCCTGTCTCGTCTGCCGACATCTTCAGGCAGTAACGATCGCGCCACGGGCAGTACGTCGTTCAGTCCGGACGACATTATGGATCAGCGCCGGGTGAACGCTCAGCGTACCGATACCCAGCGCGAAGGGAGAGAGTAAACGATGCGTAAGCCATTAATCGTATTATTGATTGTTGTGCTGGTGGTGCTGTACGCGTCACTGTTTGTGGTTCAGGAAGGGCAGCGTGGCATCGTGATGCGCTTCGGCAAAGTTCTGCGTGACGATGAGAACAAGCCGCTGGTGTATGCACCGGGCCTGCACTTCAAGATCCCGTTCCTTGAGTCAGTGAAGACCCTCGACGCCCGTATCCAGACCATGGATAACCAGGCTGACCGCTTCGTGACCAAAGAGAAGAAAGATCTGATCGTCGATTCCTACATCAAATGGCGGATCAGCGACTTCAGCCGTTACTACCTCGCCACCGGCGGTGGTGATGTTTCTCAGGCCGAAGTGCTGCTGAAGCGTAAGTTCAGTGACCGTCTGCGTTCTGAGATTGGCCGTCTGGACGTGAAGGATATCGTCACCGATTCCCGCGGCCGTCTGACCACCGACGTGCGTGATGCGCTGAACACCGGTAGTGCCGGTCAGGATGATGAAGTTGCCACGCCGGCAGCGGATGATGCGATTGCCTCAGTGGCGGCGCGCGTAGAGCGTGAAACCACCGGCAACGAGCCGTCGATCAACCCGAACAGTATGGCCGCGCTGGGTATTCAGGTGGTGGACGTGCGGATCAAGCAGATCAACCTGCCGACCGAAGTCTCCGACGCGATCTATGCCCGTATGCGTGCCGAGCGTGAGTCCGTCGCGCGTAGTCAGCGCGCCCAGGGTGCGGAAGAAGCGGCCAAGGTTCGTGCTCAGGCCGATTACGAGGTTGAGCGCACGCTGGCTGAGGCCCGTCGTCAGGCGCTGATCACTCAGGGTGAAGGTGATGCGGAAGCGGCCAAGCTGTTTGCCAACGCCTTTAGCCAGGATCCGGATTTCTACGCTTTCATCCGTAGCCTGCGCGCCTATGAAAACAGCTTTAAGAGCAATCAGGACGTGATGGTGATGAGCCCGGACAGTGACTTCTTCCGCTTTATGAAGAATCCGTCTGCTACCGCCCGCTAATCCTTTGCTGTGACTGCCAGAGGCCGGATTTTCCGGCCTTTTTTTATGGGCGACATTCGCCACTCATCATGTGAACCTACGAGACGCATTTCAATGAATACAGCGGTATGGATGGCTGTGGGGCTGGTACTGGTGCTGGAAGGACTGGGGCCGATGCTGGTACCGCGCCTGTGGCGGCGGATGATCCTGTCGATGGCACAGCTGCCTGACAGTTTACTGCGGCGTATTGGCGGCGGGCTGGCGGTGGCCGGGGCCGTAATTTTCTACATGGTCAGCCGGGGCAACGGCGGTTAAGTGTGAGCTGTAGCGCGCTGTGGCGCGGCTCCGGCAAAAAAGTACGCAATCGTATGCTAAAACAGCTGAAAGACGAAAATGACGATGGTAGAATCCATTTTTAAGCAATCGGTGATTTTGAGAAATGGGTAAGAACGTTGTCGTACTGGGCACCCAATGGGGTGACGAAGGTAAAGGTAAGATCGTTGACCTCCTGACGGAACGTGCTAAATACGTAGTGCGCTATCAGGGCGGCCATAACGCTGGCCATACGCTAGTCATCAACGGTGAGAAAACCGTCCTCCATTTAATTCCATCAGGCATTCTGCGTGAAAACGTCACCAGCATCATCGGCAACGGTGTGGTGCTGTCTCCGGCTGCGCTGATGAAAGAGATGAAAGGTCTGGAAGATCGCGGCTTCCCGGTACGTGAGCGTCTGTTCATTTCTGAAGCCTGCCCGCTGATTCTGGAATATCACGTGGCGCTGGACGTGGCACGTGAGAAAGCGCGTGGCGCGAAAGCGATCGGCACCACCGGTCGTGGTATCGGCCCGGCTTACGAAGATAAAGTGGCCCGTCGTGGCCTGCGCGTTGGCGATCTGTTCAACAAAGAGACCTTCGCACAGAAGCTGAAAGAAGTGATGGAATACCATAACTTCGCGCTGGTTAACTACTACAAAACCGATGCGGTGGATTACGACAAAGTGCTGGCGGATACGCTGGCGATTGCCGATATCCTCACCGGTATGGTGGTTGACGTTTCAGAAGTGCTGGACGGTGCGCGTCAGCGCGGTGACCTGATCATGTTCGAAGGCGCCCAGGGCACCCTGCTGGACATCGACCACGGTACCTATCCGTATGTCACCTCGTCTAACACCACCGCCGGTGGCGTAGCGACCGGTTCCGGTATCGGTCCGCGTTACGTTGACTACGTGCTGGGTATCGTCAAAGCCTACTCTACCCGCGTGGGTGCAGGCCCGTTCCCGACCGAACTGTTCGACGAAACCGGCGAGTTCCTCTGCAAGCAGGGTAACGAGTTCGGCGCTACCACCGGCCGCCGTCGTCGTACCGGCTGGCTGGACGCGGTTGCCGTGCGCCGCGCCGTACAGATCAACTCCCTGTCAGGTTTCTGCATGACCAAACTGGACGTGCTGGATGGCCTGAAAGAGGTTAAGATCTGTGTGGCTTACCGTATGCCTGACGGCCGTGAAGTGACTACCACGCCGCTGGCAGCAGAAGGCTGGGAAGGCATTGAGCCGATTTACGAAACCCTGCCTGGCTGGTCTGAGACCACCTTCGGCGTGAAAACGCTGGAAGGTCTGCCGCAGGCTGCGCTGGACTACATCAAGCGCGTTGAAGAAGTGACCGGTGTGCCGATTGATATTATCTCAACCGGACCTGACCGTAGCGAAACCATGATTCTGCGCGACCCGTTTGACGCATAATTATGCTCTACACAAAATCATTCAAGATGCATCAAGGCGGCAAAGGAGTGAATCCCCGGGAACATAGAAAACTATGTGACTGGGGTGAACGAGAGCAGCCAACGCAGAGGCAGCTTGAAGGATGACGTGTATACTGGCCGGGCATTGCCCGGTCAGTTATTCTCCCGCACCGGTTTCCTGCCGTTCCCGTCTGCTGTGCCACCATGATTTTTCCCGCAATAAATAAAATAGCCCGCTTTAGCAGTGGCTGGTTTATTATCATTGTTAATTCCTGTTTTAAGCGGATGACGGCATGAGTTCAGGCTGTCTCTCTGAGGTCACTGTGCAGCTAACCAGCTTCACCGATTACGGTTTACGCGCGCTGATCTTCCTTGCCTCTCTGCCGGAGGGGAAGATGACCAGCATTAGCGAAGTTACCGACACCTACGGCGTGTCGCGTAATCATATGGTCAAAGTTATCAATCAACTTAGCCGTAACGGTTATGTCGCTGCCGTGCGGGGTAAAAACGGCGGTATTCGTCTGGGTAAACCAGCCAGCGATATCGTTGTCGGCCAGGTGGTGCGCGATATGGAGCCACTGCAGCTGGTCAACTGCAGCGTGGAGTTTTGCCATATTACCTCCGCCTGCCGCCTGAAGAAGGCGCTGTATGACGCCGTGCAGAGTTTTCTGCGCGAACTGGATAATTACACTCTGGCCGATCTGGTTGAAGACAACCATCCGCTCTACAAAATTTTGCTGACTGAACGACCTTCACTCAGCAGCTGACAACGGAGGAACCTCGATGTCAAAAGATCCTTTTCAGGACCGCGAAGCTGAGAAATACGAAAACCCGATTCCCAGCCGCGAATTTATTCTTGCTCATCTGGATAAACGGACGAGCCCGGCCAGCCGTGAAGAGCTGGCAGACGAACTCGCCATTAGCGGCGAGGAGCAGACTGAAGCGCTGCGCCGCCGCCTGCGCGCCATGGAACGCGATGGTCAGCTGGTGTTTACCCGCCGCCAGTGCTACGCGCTGCCGGAACGCCTCGACCTGCTGAAAGGCAAAGTGATCGGCCACCGCGACGGCTTTGGCTTCCTGCGTATTGAAGGCAGCAAGGACGATCTCTACCTCTCTGCCGAACAGATGAAAATGTGTATGCATGGCGACGTGATCCTCGCGCAGGCGATGGGCGCCGACCGCAAGGGCCGCCGTGAAGCACGTATGGTGCGCGTGGTTGAGCCGCGCAATGGCCAGATCGTTGGTCGCTACTTCACCGAGAGCGGTGTGGGCTTTGTAGTCCCGGACGACAGCCGCCTGAGCTTCGATATCCTGGTGCCGGCCGAAGAGCTGATGGGCGCGCGCATGGGTTATGTGGTGGTGGTGGAGCTGACCCAGCGTCCGACCCGCCGCAGCAAAGCCGTCGGTAAAGTGGTGGAAGTGCTGGGCGACAATATGGGCACCAGCATGGCCGTCGATATGGCGCTGCGCACCCATGATATTCCGCACGTCTGGCCGGAAGCGCTGGAAAAACAGATTGCCGGCCTGAGCGAAGAGGTGCCGGAAGAGGCGAAACGCGGTCGTGTTGACCTGCGCGACCTGCCGCTGGTGACCATCGACGGCGAAGACGCCCGTGACTTCGATGACGCAGTGTTCTGCGAACGTAAACGCGGCGGCGGCTGGCGGCTGTGGGTAGCGATTGCTGACGTCAGCTACTACGTGCGCCCGGGGACTCCGCTGGATGATGAAGCGGTCAACCGCGGCACCTCGGTCTACTTCCCTTCACAGGTGGTACCGATGCTGCCGGAAGTGCTGTCTAACGGCCTGTGCTCGCTGAACCCGGAAGTAGACCGCCTGTGTATGGTGTGCGAGATGACTATCTCGTCTACCGGTAAGCTGACCGGCTACAAGCACTACGAAGCGGTAATGAACTCCTTTGCCCGCCTGACCTACAACAAGGTGTGGAACATCCTGCAGGGCAATCAGGAGCTGCGTCAGCAGTACGAGCCGCTGGTACAGGACCTGGAAGAACTGCACCGCATGTACCTGGCGCTGGAGAAATCCCGCGAGCAGCGCGGCGGCATCTCGTTCGAAACGGATGAAGCCAAGTTTGTCTTCAACGCCGATCGCCGCATCGAGCGCGTTGAGCTGGTGGCGCGTAACGATGCCCACAAGCTGATTGAAGAGTGCATGATCCTGGCGAACATCGCCTCGGCGCGCTTTGTTGAGAAGAACAACGAACCGGCGCTGTTCCGCGACCACGATCGCCCAAGCGATGAGAACATCAAGAGCTTCCGCTCGGTGCTGAACGAGCTGGGCCTGACGCTGCCGGGTGGAACGAAGCCACAGCCGCTGGACTACGCCGACCTGCTGAAGCAGATCGCCGGCCGTCCGGATCACGAAATGCTGCAGACCATGCTGCTGCGCTCAATGAAGCAGGCGGTGTACGATCCGGAAAACCGTGGCCACTTCGGCCTGGCGCTGGCCTCCTACGCCCACTTCACTTCACCCATCCGCCGCTACCCGGACCTGCTGCTGCACCGTGCGATTAAGTACCTGCTGGCAAAAGAGAACGGCAGTGAGGCCAACACCACGCCGACCGGTGGCTACCACTACGATCTGCAGCAGATGCTGCATTTCGGCCAGCACTGTTCGATGACCGAACGCCGGGCGGATGAAGCCACCCGCGACGTAGCGGACTGGCTGAAGTGTGACTTTATGCAGGACCAGGTCGGCGAAGCCTTTACCGGCGTGATCTCCAGCGTGACCGGTTTTGGCTTCTTCGTGCGCCTGAACGACCTGTTTATCGATGGCCTGGTGCACGTCTCCTCGCTGGATAATGACTACTACCGGTTTGACGCCGTCGGCCAGCGCCTGATCGGCGAATCCGGCGGGCGCAGCTATCGCCTCGGCGATACGGTTGAAGTACGGGTTAACGCGGTGCATATGGACGAGCGCAAAATCGACTTTGCGCTGATCTCCAGCGCCCGTAAACCACGTGGCGAAGGTAAAACCGAGCGCGAGCGTGAGAAGCGTGGCGGTGCGAAAAACAGCGGCAGCCGCCGTCGTGCGCCGCGTAAAGGTGCCAGTGCCGAGCGTGACAGCAGCGCCCGTGCGCCGAAAGAGCAGGCAGCCGCGCCGGGTGATAAAGCGGAGAAAAAGCCGCGCAAACCGTCTGATAAAACCCGCAAAATTGCTGCAGCCACCCGGGCAAAACGCAGCAAGAAAAACAGCGGCAGCGAGCAGTAGCGCCTGCCGGGCGGCGCGTGTCGCCCGTTGCTCTTAACGTCCGGGGCGCAGCTTGTCTGCGCCCCGGCAGCATAATTAACGAACCACCGGATTGATGAGATGAGTGAAATTGTATTTGGTATTCACGCCGTGCAGGCGCTGCTGGACAGCGATCCGCAGCGTTTCCAGGAAGTGTTTATCCAGAAGGGCCGCGATGACCGCCGCCTGACCACGCTGGTAAAGGCGCTGGAAGCGCAGGGCATCGTCATCCAGGTGGCGAGCAAGCAGGTGCTGGATAACAAATCCGAAGAGGCGTCCCACCAGGGCATCATTGCCCGCGTGAAGCCGGGGCGTCAGTATCAGGAAGGGGATATCCCGGACCTGCTGGCCAGCCTGGAGAATCCGTTCCTGCTGATCCTCGACGGCGTTACCGATCCGCACAACCTCGGCGCCTGCATGCGCAGCGCGGATGCGGCCGGCGTACACGCGATCATCGTGCCGAAGGATCGTTCTGCGGCGCTTAACGCGACGGCTAAAAAAGTGGCCAGCGGCGCGGCGGAGCATATTCCGCTGATCCGTGTGACTAACCTGGCGCGCACCATGCGCGTGCTGCAGGAAGCCAACGTATGGATCGTCGGCACCGCAGGGGAAGCCGATCACGACGTCTATCAGAGCAAAATGACCGGCCCGCTGGCGCTGGTGATGGGTGCCGAGGGTGAAGGCATGCGTCGCCTGACCCGCGAGCACTGTGACGAACTGATCAGCATTCCGATGGCGGGCAGCGTCTCCTCGCTTAACGTTTCGGTCGCCACCGGCGTCTGTCTGTTTGAAGCGGTACGTCAGCGCGCGAAATAAGTATTCCGGGGCGCGTTCGCGCCCCGTTTATCCTCTGCCTGCCGACCCGCGTTACTGCACGCCTGCCGCCGGGCGATACAGCAGCGCCGAGGCGTACCACATGCCAGGTGCTACCGTCTCTCTTACTAACTGAATCTGATAATACGTTGCCCCCGCCGCCTGCGCTTTAGCGGCCAGCGCCCGTTCGGCGTCATCCAGTGAGCCGCGCACGGTGACGGTGGTGCTGCCGATTCTGCTCAGGCCAGCGCTCTGCGCACGGTTGATCTCCTGCGGCTGGCCGGTTGGCGGCGGCGCTGGCTGCGGCGTGGTGGTGAATACGCTGCAGCCGCCGAGCAGCAGCGCGGTAATCAGAAGGACGTTGCGCATAGTTGACCCACTCTCCTCATCTTTTGTTTAAGTTTAGGCTATGGATATGAAAAATAATCGGGTTTACCCTGGACGTTTCTGTGCGCAGGATTAATTTATCCCGCTTACACTGTTGAGCGTTGTCGCGTTGTCGCGTTGTCGCGTTGTCGCGTTGTCGCGTTGTCGCGTTGTCGCGTTTTACATTGCCGCTTGCTGCCGCGGCTGATTTCACCAGGAGAGCCGATGATTGAGTTGAATACCGAAACCTTCGCGGGCATCGAGTGCCTGCATGCTGCGCCGGCCGGTAAGCGTGAACAACCGCTGCCGACGGTTCTGTTTTATCATGGTTTTACCTCCTCCAAAGAGGTTTATGCTTACTTCGCGGTGGCGCTGGCGCAGGCCGGTTTCCGCGCCATCCTGCCTGATGCCGATCAACATGGCTCACGCTATAACGGTGATACAGAGCACCGGCTCAGCCATTTCTGGGAGATCCTGCGCAGCAATATCGATGAACTGCCGCAGATTGAGCAGGCGCTGCGTGAGCAGCAGCTGATCGCGGGCAGCCGGCTGGCGGTCGCCGGGGCGTCGCAGGGCGGTATGACCGCGCTGGGGGCGCTGGCGCGTTATCCGCAGCTGACCAGCGGTGCCAGCCTGATGGGCTCCGGCTACTTCAGCCAGCTGGGGCAGACGCTGTTCCCGCCGCTGGTGGCCCGCTCGCCGGAACAAAAGGCGCAGCTGGCCGCCCGGCTGGCCCCGCTGGCGGAGTACGAGGTCAGCCATCAGCTGGCGAAGATTGCCAGTCGCCCGCTGCTGGTGTGGCACGGCGATGCTGATGAGGTGGTGCCGGTTGCCGAAAGCGTGCGGCTGGAGAAAGATCTGCGCGAGGCCGGTCTGAACGATAACCTGACGTATCTGACCGAAACCGGCATCGGGCATCGCATCACGCCTTCGGCGCTGACGGCGTTGACAGCGTTCTTTACGCATCACCTGTAATCGTCCGGCGGGGCCAGTACCGATCTGATGCCGTACTGGCCCCGCCTGCGTGATGCCGGGTTAACCCTGTCTTGCGCAACCGGTTGAGCGCCCCTGCCTGCCTGGCCGGGGCCAGTTACGGGCGGGTCTGCCGTAGCGATCTCCTGTTAATCTGCATTCGCATCCGCTCGCCTTGCGCCGCGCGCGAGTTATTTACGGCTTCTTCGATCTTTACCTTGAGTTAACCCCCTATCGCCAGTATGATTACGCGTCAATTTTTCAGCCGTTCACAAACACGTTCCTTGCTTCCATGGGCCACGGTTGACCCTGACAGGAGGCTGAATAATCCGTAAGGAGCAAAATACGATGCGTCATTACGAAATCGTTTTTATGGTTCATCCTGACCAGAGCGAACAGGTTCCTGGCATGATCGAGCGTTACTCTGCAACCATCACTGGTGCTCAGGGTACGATCCACCGCCTGGAAGACTGGGGCCGCCGTCAGCTGGCTTACCCGATCAACAAACTGCACAAAGCTCACTACGTTCTGCTGAACGTGGAAGCCCCGCAGGAAGCGATCGATGAGCTGGAAACTAACTTCCGCTTCAACGACGCCGTTATCCGCAGCATGGTTATGCGCGTTAAGCACGCCGTAACTGAAGCATCTCCGATGGTTAAAGCGAAAGACGAGCGCCGTGAGCGTCGTGAAGATTTCGTTAACGAAACCTCTGATGATGCAGATGCTGGGGATTCTGAAGAGTAATTGTCCGTGACGGTCAATCGCCTGATGCTGTCTGGTACCGTGTGCAAGACGCCAGTGCGAAAAATAAGCCCGTCAGGAATTCCACACTGTCAGTTCGTGCTTGAGCACCGTTCTGAACAGGTGGAAGCCGGTTTTAACCGGCAGGCCTGGTGCCGGATGCCGGTGATTATCAGCGGCAAAGCCCATCAGGCCATTACTCAAAGTATAACGGTCGGTACGCAGCTTACCGTTCAGGGCTTTATTTGCAGCCATCAAGGGCGCAACGGTCTGAACAAAATGGTACTGCATGCCGAGCAGATTGAATTGATAGATTCTGGAGACTAGCCTAATGGCACGTTATTTCCGTCGTCGCAAGTTCTGCCGTTTCACCGCGGAAGGCGTTGTAGAGATTGATTACAAAGACATCGCTACGCTGAAAAACTACATTACCGAAAGCGGTAAAATTGTCCCGAGCCGTATTACCGGTACTCGTGCAAAATACCAGCGCCAGCTGGCTCGCTGCATCAAGCGCGCCCGCTACCTGTCCCTGCTGCCATATACTGATCGTCATCAGTAATACGGCCGCCGTCTATTAACGACTTAAAGAGGATAAGGTAATGCAAGTTATTCTGCTTGATAAAGTAGCAAACCTGGGAACCCTGGGCGACCAGGTCAACGTTAAAGCGGGCTACGCTCGTAACTTCCTGGTACCACAGGGCAAAGCTGTTCCTGCTACCAAGAAAAACGTTGAGTTCTTCGAAGGCCGCCGTGCAGAACTGGAAGCCAAACTGGCTGACGTTCTGTCTGCAGCTAACGCACGTGCTGAGACCATCAGTGCACTGGGCACCGTTACCATCGTGTCTAAAGCAGGCGACGAAGGCCGGCTGTTCGGTTCTATCGGTACCCGCGACATCGCTGACGCTGTAACTGCAGCTGGCGTTGAAGTGGCTAAGAGCGAAGTTCGTCTGCCGAACGGCGTTCTGCGTACTACCGGTGAGCACGAAGTGGACTTCCAGGTTCACAGCGAAGTCTTCGCTAAGCTGATCGTGAAAGTAGTCGCTGGCGCGTAATTGCTCCCAGCGCAGTAAAAACGCCGGCCTCGCGCCGGCGTTTTTATTTCTGCCGGCAGCGGGCGTTCTTCCTGCTGCCGGCGGCGATGCGCCGGTTACTGTGCCCGGATAAAACTGCCGTCCGGCTGACGGGTAAACAGGATCTCACCGCTGGCCCCCTGCAGCGTTAAGCCGTTCACCACCCCCTGCGCGTTCTGACGAATTTTGACCTGCTGACCGCTACGTAAGGTACTCAGCGGACGATCCGCCCCCTCTACCTGTGCCATCGAAAACACGTCGTTGACCGGCAGATTATTGTCGCGGAACAGCTGTGCCAGCGTCTGGCCGGAAGAGATAGTGTAGCTGCTCCACTGCCCCTGAATATCACGCTGGGCGGTGGCCGGGGCGTTTAAATCGCCTTCGATCGTAGCCTGCAGCGGCACCTCTCGCGGCGCGGAGCCGTTCTGTAACGGGGTTTCCACCGCGCGCTGCGGTGCGGCGGACGGCCATAAAAAGGCCAGTAAAATCACCAGCACGGCAATGATAATGCCGCGACGGTGCGGTAGTGGCAGCGGATCCATCCAGCTGATCCGATCCGGCAGGTGCCAGAGCCGGATCAGCCATTCGGGGGCGCGCAGCGCGCGGAATGCTCCTGGCATGTCGTTCTCCTTCTGACGCGAAAAACGCGCAGTCAGTGAGTTTTTGATCGTGCTGATCTTCAACCAGGAAGCGGCAAGCGGCGGGCTCCTGCGTTTCCTGCGGGCAATCTGGCCCATTAATACCTCTGAGTACACTGTAGCTGAACCACTCTTGGCCGGGAAACTTTGTTGGTCATCTTCATCTCACACGACGCGTTTTTTCACGCATTTCGCATCAGATCGGATTTTTTGCCCGGCGACAATCAGGCAAGGCTTAAAATTGGTAATGATATTGTTTCTTTTTCCGGTACAAAAGTCACCTGCGGAAGATGAGATTTTACGCCCGTTCGCTGCGCTGTTATGCTTCGGGCTGGTTTTTATCAATGATGAAAGGAAAATTCATGTCTACCCCTTCTTTTGACAGTGTTGAAGCGCAAGCAAGTTACGGTATCGGCTTACAGGTCGGTCAGCAGTTACAGGAATCCGGCCTGCAGGGTCTGCAGCCCGAAGCGCTGTTAGCGGGCCTGCGCGACGCGCTGGAAGGGAATGCTCCTGCTGTCCCGGTTGACGTGGTACACCGTGCGCTGCGCGAAGTCCACGAGCGTGCAGAAGTGGTGCGCAGCGAGCGCCAGCAGGCGCTGGCCGTAGAAGGTCAGAAATTCCTCGAAGAGAACGCCCAGCGTGAAGGCGTGAACAGCACCGAAACCGGTCTGCAGTTCAGCGTGCTGACCCAGGGTGAAGGTGCGATCCCGTCCCGTCAGGACCGCGTGCGCGTGCACTACACCGGTAAACTGATCGACGGCAGCGTGTTCGACAGTTCCGTACAGCGCGGCGAGCCGGCTGAGTTCCCGGTGAGCGGCGTGATCCCAGGCTGGATCGAAGCGCTGACCCTGATGCCGGTCGGTTCTAAATGGCAGCTGGTGATCCCACACAACCTCGCCTACGGCGAGCGCGGCGCCGGTGCCTCGATCCCGCCGTTCAGCACCTTGGTATTTGAAGTCGAGCTGCTGGAAATTCTGTAAGCCGCTTTGCGGCGGGCGGTGCGATCGCCGCCCGGGCAAAATAAAAGCCATCACCGTCTTCACGGTGATGGCTTTTTTATTACCGGCGGCTGCCATTCTGATAATCCCCGGCGGGATCCCCATCCGGTCACGTCTGCAGCCTGACCGGGTTACCGGCCTGTGGCTTCAGGTGGGACGGGGCCGGTTGTTACCCCGTCCGGGGGAGTGCAGGCTCAGTTCAGCGTAATGCGGTAAATAGCAAAGCCGTTTTGATCGCTGCCCACCTGCTGCAGCGGATACTGCGCGTGGCTCTTAATAAAGGTGGCAGCCTTTTCCCCCGGCGCGGTCTCAAAGCGGATATCCAGCGGCGTGCTGCTGACGATCGGTGCCAGCTTCCAGTTATTATCCGCCTGCGGTTTTACCTCGCCGTGGGCTTTAGTCTGCGCGCTGATATAGGCGGCCACCACCGAACGGTTTTCATCCGGCGAGGCAAACGCCACCTGCTGCTCGCCGGTACCGGCAAAGCTGCCGCCGTAGGCGCGGTAATTATTGGTGGCAACGAGGAAGGAGGCCGCCGGATCGACGGGTTTGCCGTTCCAGGTCAGATTACGGATGCGCGAGGCGTTCTTATCACGTAACTGACACGCCGCATCGTAGCGTGCGGGCTGGGTCACGTCGATCTGGTAGTTCACCCCGTCGATGGTATCGAAGTTGTAGGTGCGGTAATCCCAGTTAATCAGCGACTGCGGCTGGCTGTTGTGAATATCGATCTGATTAAACTGCCCGGCGCTGCACTCCAGCCACTCTTTGACCTGCGCGCCGCTGACCTTAAGCACCACCAGCGTATTCGGGTAGAGATAGAGGTCGGCAGCGTTGCGCAGGGTCAGCGCACCCTTGTCGACCTCAACGTAGCTGGCCGGATCGTTTTTACGGCCACCGGCCTTGAACGGCGCTGCGGCAGAAAGTACCGGCAGCCGCGCCAGGTCCGGATCGCCCTGAACAGCCTTGCGGGTATAGTCCGCCTGGGCATCGTTGACGATCTGCACGGTCGGGTCATCCTGCACCAGCGACAGATAGCTGGCCATCACCGCCGCCGAGCGGCCAATCGGCTGGCCGACGAACTGGCGCGTGGCGTCGTGGTCGGCGGCCAGCACCTTCACCAGCGCCGGATCTTCTGCCGCCAGCGATTTTTTCGCCGCGCGATCGTAAATCGGCCGCGCTTCGGCCCGCGCCGAGCTGACCTGCCAGCGGCCCGCGTCATCGTTCAGCACCAGATCGACCACGCCAAGATGATCGCCCCACATGCCGGGCATCACAGCCGGTACGCCGTTCAGCGTGCCCTGTTTAACGTCCGCGCCCTTGATGCCGGCGAAATCCTCACCGGGGAACACCGCGTGGGCGTGGCCAAACATAATCGCATCGATGCCTGGCACCTGGCTCAGGTAGTAAACGGAATTTTCCGCCAGCGCGTGATACGGCTCGCTGGAGAGTCCGGAGTGGGGGATGGCAATCACGATATCCGCGCCCTGTTCACGCATTACCGGCACCCACTTCTTCGCGGTGGCGGTGATATCATCAACGGTCACCTTGCCGCTGAGGTTGGCCTTATCCCACGTCATAATCTGCGGCGGCACAAAGCCGATATAGCCGACCTTCAACGTATGCGTTTTGCCGTCGCGGTCCCGCACCGTTAGCGGCTCAATCAGATACGGGGTAAACAGCGGTTTTTTACTGACGGCATCAATCACGTTGGCGTTGATATAGGGGAAGCGCGCGCCTTTAATGGCCTTTTGCAGGTAATCCAGCCCGTAGTTGAACTCGTGATTCCCGAGGTTGCCAACGCGGTAGTCCAGCGTATTCATCGCCTTATACACCGGATGCACCTCACCCTCATGCAGCCCTTTGGCCGCCACGTAGTCGCCCAGCGGGCTGCCCTGGATGATATCGCCGTTATCCACCAGCACGCTGTTAGCCACCTGCGCGCGCGCCTGGTGGATTAGCGTGGCGGTGCGCACCAGGCCATACTTATCGGTAGCGGTGTCCTTGTAGTAGTCAAAATCCATCATATTGCTGTGCAGATCGGTGGTTTCCATAATGCGAAAATCCACCGTGGCGGCGTGCAGCGTGCTGCTGACCAGCAGAGCGCTGAGCGTGATGCAAGGTCTGAACATGGTTTCTCCCTTTTTGTGATTCGGCAAACTGGTATAACCATCGCAGAATAGTGTGAAACTGTGTTGAGTCGTCAGTGGAAAACGTGATGGAATGCAGGTTTTTCATCTGCATCGGGCGGCTGAAGCCATAGTGCGGATGACGGCAGAAAAAATGTCTCTGCCTCATGTTCTGGGTTATGCTGTTGATAATTAACGGCATCACAAAGCGCAGGCCGTGCAGCGTTGCGCCGGCCAGTGGCTCACCCGCGATCGATGAGCGCACGGCGATGATGCCGCATCCTATCAGGCTATCGGGAGGTCAACATGTTAGATAACATCTGCCAGCTGGCGCGTGACGCAGGCGTGGCGATTATGCAGGTCTATAACGGCCAGGCGCCGCTGGACGTAGCGCACAAGTCGGATGATTCGCCGGTAACCGCCGCCGATATCGCCGCACATCAGGTGATTATGGCCGGGCTGCAGGCGCTGACCCCGGAGCTGCCGGTACTGTCAGAAGAGGATCCGGCGAGCTGGGAGGTGCGTCAGCACTGGCAGCGCTACTGGCTGGTCGATCCGCTGGACGGCACCAAGGAGTTTATCAAGCGTAACGGCGAGTTCACCGTCAATATCGCGCTGATCGAGGGCGGTAAGCCGGTGCTGGGCGTGGTGTATGCGCCGGTGACGGACGTGATGTACTCGGCGGCCGGGGGCAGCGCGTGGAAAGAGGCCAACGGTGAGAAGACGCGCATCCGGGTGCGTGAGGCGCATCCGCCGCTGGTCGTCATCAGCCGTTCCCACGCCGACAAGGATCTGGAGCTGAAGGAGTATCTCAGCCAGCTTGGCGAGCATCAGACCACCGCCATCGGTTCGTCTCTGAAGTTCTGCCTGGTGGCCGAAGGCGAAGCGCAGCTCTATCCGCGCTTCGGACCGACCAATATCTGGGATACCGGTGCCGGCCACGCCGTGGCGCTGGCCGCCGGGGCGCACGTCACCGACTGGCAGGGCAACACGCTGGATTACACCCCGCGCGAGTCGTTCCTCAATCCGGGCTTCCGCGTGTCGATCTTCTGACTGGCACCGATCGGATACCTCTGGCGGCCTTATTCAGGCTGCCAGAAACGCCTGGCCTTTATCGCCAGCGAGATGATGCGGTACTCAGTCCCGGCGCTAAGCACCCTGCAGCCTCTGCGCAGTGGCTGATTTTAGCAAACGTCAGAGGGTAATTCCTGCCCGTTCTGCCGCAGCTTCCGGGAGTAGCGTCTTTTCAGAGCAGCGGCTTCTTATTCCAGCAGTTTGTGCAGTAATGCCATCACCTGCTTAACCTCGTCCTGAGTCAGCGCGCCGTCTTTGGCAAACTGCACCTGCCCCTGCTTATCCAGCACCACGATCGCCGAACCGCCTTCATTCAGCTGCCACGCCTGCCTGGCTGCACCGTTGCTGTCGACGATAAACTGTGACCAGGGGAACTGCTGCTTATTGCCCTCAATGCTGCTGCGCACAAACATGCCGGTGCCGGGAATGGCGTCATCGGTGTTGACCAGGGTGGTGGTCTGATAACGATCGTGCGGCAGCTTTGCCGCTTTAATCGCCTCGATCAACGCGGCGTTCTGCTCTTTAGCGGAAGAGCGGCCGGCAATATGTTGAAGCACGCGAACTTTTCCGGGTAACTGCGCGCTGTTCCAGTTTTTATAGCTAAACTTATCATGTTGCCACAGCAGTTCTCCGCGATCGGCGATACCGACCGGGGCCACGCGCTGGCCGGTATGGAAGTTGTGGGCCGCAACGCCGAGCGGCAGTAACAGGCAGAGAAGGGCGGTAAAACGCGATGCACTCATCATGGAAGCTCCACTGTTTGTGTGATCCGACCAGTTGGTCATATCACTGCAATAATAAGTGCGGATGATGCGCCTGTCGCAGCGAAGTGTCAGCTTTGCTAGCTGCCGCACAAATCCCTTTTAACTGAAGGTTTATACTGGCTGCAGAGCGTCAGGCAACAGAGAGTTCTGTCATGATGTGTAAAATCAGTAAAAAAATTCAATTTTAGGAACATTCGCCGCTGGCTGTGTTCTATAGTACAGGTACTTTGCGCTTCACGGATGCTGGCCCGATTAGGCCGCGACGAAGCGTACGTTCAATATTCAGGAGTAGAAAGAGAATGAAAATTTTCCAGCGTTACAACCCACTGCAGGTGGCAAAGTACGTCAAAATCCTGTTCCGCGGCCGTTTATATATCAAGGACGTCGGGGCATTTGAATTTGATAAGGGCAAAATCCTGGTGCCGCGTGTTAAAGACAAGCAACATTACAGCGTGATGTCAGAGGTTAACCGTCAGGTACTGCGTCTGCAGTCTGAGTTTAACTAAAGTGAAAAAAGGCACCCGTGGGTGCCTTTTTAGAGAGTCAGCTGCAGGCCGCATCGATCGCTCAGTGCGGCTACGGGCGCAATCTTCCGCCTTTTACTTTTCGGTCTCTGCCGCCTTCGGCAATATTGCCGCGGCCGGACGCTCATCCACTCGCGTCACCAGCAGCTGGTCGATGCGGTAGTTATCAATATCCACCACCTCAAACTTATAGCCCTGCAGCTTGACGAAGTCGGTACGCTTCGGGATTTTGCGCAGCATAAACATCATAAAGCCACCGATGGTTTCATAGTTGCCGGACTGCGGGAACTGATCGATATCCAGCGCGCGCATCACGTCTTCAATCGGCGTTCCTCCCTCAACCAGCCACGAGTTCTCGTCACGCGCGACAATCTGCTCTTCCATCCCCGGGCCGACCAGGTCGCCCATCAGCGTGGTCATCACGTCGTTGAGGGTGATGATACCGACCACCAGCGCGTATTCGTTCATAATCACCGCGAAGTCTTCACCCGCCGCTTTAAAGCTTTCCAGCGCCTCTGACAGCGTCAGCGTATCCGGCACGATCAGCGCCGAACGGATCTGCACGCCGCTGTTCAGGGTCATACTCTGATTGCCCAGCACGCGTAACAGCAGCTCTTTTGAATCGACGTAGCCGACCACGTGATCGATATCTGAGTTACACACCAGGAAACGCGAGTGCGGGTGGCTGGCAATCTTCTGCTTCAGGCTGGTTTCGTCTTCATGCAGGTCAAACCACACCACGTTCTCGCGTGAGGTCATCGACGACGGCACGGTGCGTGACTCCAGCTCAAACACGTTCTCAATCAGCGCGTGCTCCTGTTTACGCAGCACGCCGGCCAGCGCGCCGGCTTCCACCACCGCGTAAATATCGTCGGAGGTGATATCGTCTTTACGCACCAGCGGGATCTTAAACAGGCGGAAGATGATGTTGGCGCCGCCGTTGAAGAACCACACCAGCGGGGTGAACAGGAACAGGCAGAAACGCATCGGGTTGATGATCCTCAGCGCCATGGACTCCGGCGCAATCATGCCCAGACGTTTCGGGAACAGATCGGCAAACAGGATAAACAGGCTGGTGACCAGGGTAAATGAGCAGATAAAGCTCAGGCGCTCGGCCAGCTCCGGTGCGACGATGCGCTCGAACAGGGAACGAAAAGCCGGGGTGAAGGCGGCATCGCCGACGATACCACCAAGGATCGCCACCGCGTTCAGGCCGATCTGCACCACGGTGAAGAACATGCCCGGGGTTTCCTGCATTTTCATCACGCGCTGCGCGTTGACGTTACCCTCGTCGGCCAGCAGCTTAAGCTTAATTTTGCGTGCGGCCGCCAGAGAGATTTCCGACAATGAGAAGAATGAGCTGATGGCAATCAGCAGTAAGATGACAAGCAAGCTGTCTAACATAGAACATCCATACAATGGCTCGGCGCCGATCGTCAATCTGCATTGAAATTGCGCTGCATCGCGTGGCCGGGTTAAGTACTTGTCATTTTTGGCCTGGGCAGCGCGCGAGATTCTGCGGGCAATAGATGGTGCTTACAGGGCTATCCGTGCCAAAAATGTCTGCGCCAGGTCGGCTGAAACGCCGGGGCAGAAGGGTTATCGGGGCTGTTGAACAGCCACCGGCAGTGATTATAGCCTTGCCGGTGAATGCTTACAATTGCGGCATTAATCGCTGACCTTAACCGGGGTTGTAACCCTGTGGGGTTTCGCCGACAATATTCAGCTAATTTGCGTTAATTTAACCGGATTGCCGATCCTCAGCTTTTTTTCATCACTTATCGTCATTTTTGCCAATCCGTAGCGCACATTAAGCTACTTTATAGTTACCAGGGTGGGCCCGGCGGAGTGCGGGCTGGCATAACACAGGGGAGCACGCGTGCCGAGATTTCCAATCTATTGCATCTGTGGCCTGCTGATCGCCGCACCGGCCGCTCAGGCGGCCAACGTGCGCTTGCAGGTCACCGGATTATCCGCAGAGTTACAAAAAAACGTCAGGGCACGTTTGTCCACCATCAGCAGCGATGAAGTGAACGCCGACGGGCGCTTTCGCGCAAGGGTCAGTGACGCGATCAAACAGGGGCTGAAGGCGCTGGGCTACTATGAGCCGCAGATAGACTTCGAACTGTTGCCCGCTCCGGCCAAAGGCGGCCGTCCCGTGTTGCTGGCCAGAGTCAGCGCCGGGGAACCGGTAAAGATCGCCGGAGAAACCATCATCCTGCGCGGTGATGCGCGGACGGACAGCGACTACCAGCAGCTGGTACGCGACGGCAAACCGGCCATCGGCAGCATCCTCAACCACGGCAAATACGATAAGTTTAAAAGTTCGCTGAGTAATATGGCTCTGCGCAAAGGTTACTTTGACGGCGATTTTAAAAAGAGCCAGCTCGGCGTGGCAGTGGAACGGCGTGAAGCGTTCTGGGATATCGACTATGACAGCGGGCAGCGTTACCGCTTTGGCGCAGTGACCTTTGAAGGGTCGCAGATCCGCGAAGACTATCTGCAAAACCTGGTGCCGTTCAAGCAGGGTGATTACTACAACTCACGCGATCTGGCGGAGATGAACCGCCGCCTGTCGGCCACCGGCTGGTTTAACTCGGTGGTGGTGGCACCGGACTTTAAACAAGCGCGTAACAGCAAAGTGTTGCCGCTACATGGCGTGATGTCGCCGCGTACCGAGAATACCATTGAAACCGGCGTGGGCTACTCCACCGACGTCGGCCCGCGGGTGAAGGCCACCTGGAAAAAACCCTGGGTCAACGATCGTGGTCACAGCTTTTCCACCAGCGCCAATATCTCTGCGCCCGAGCAGCAGCTGGATTTCAGCTACAAAATGCCGCTGCGTAAAAGCCCGCTTGAGCAGTACTACCTGGTGCAGGGCGGGGTGAAACGCACCGACCTCAACGACACCAAATCCGACTCCACCACCCTGGCCGGCTCACGCTACTGGGACAGCTCCAGCGGCTGGCAGCGCGCCATTAACCTGCGCTGGAGCCTCGACCACTTTACCCAGGGTAAAGTCACCAACACCACCATGCTGATCTACCCTGGCGTCAGCGTTAACCGTACCCGCTCGCGCGGCGGGCTGATGCCGGACTGGGGGGATTCGCAGCGCTACTCGCTGGACGTCTCCGACACCACCTGGGGCTCTGACGTCGATTTCGCGGTGATGCAGGCGCAGAACGTCTGGATCCGCACCCTGGAAGAGAAGCACCGCTTTGTGGTGCGCGGCAATCTCGGCTGGATCGAGACCAACAACTTCGAGAAAGTGCCGCCGGACCTGCGTTTCTTCGCCGGTGGCGATCGCAGCATTCGCGGCTACAAATACAAGGGCATCTCCCCGCGTGACGATGAAGGCAAGCTGACCGGTGCCTCCAAACTGGCTACCGGCTCGCTGGAGTATCAGTACAACGTCACCGGCAAGTGGTGGGGGGCGGTGTTTGTCGATTCCGGTGAAGCGGTAAACGATATCAAGCAGAGCAACGTTAAGACCGGTGCCGGCTTCGGCGTGCGCTGGCAATCACCGGTGGGGCCGATTAAGGTCGATATCGCCCGGCCAATCGGTGACAGGGACGATCGTGACATTCAGTTTTACATTGGACTGGGGCCTGAACTATGAAGTGGTGGAAAAAGGGCCTGACTGGCATTCTGATTTTTATCGTACTGCTGCTGGGCGGCGTGGCGTTCTTAATCGGCACCACCAGTGGCTTACATCTGGTGCTGAATTCCGCGGCGCGCTGGGTTCCGGGGCTGGCGATCCAGCAGGTGGACGGCGGCTGGCGTAACCTGACGCTTAAAGGCGTAAAGTATGAGATGCCGGGCGTGGCGGTCAGCGCCGGGGAGTTCCACCTCGCCGTGCAGCTCAGCTGCCTGAAGAACAGCGCTTTCTGCATCAACGACCTGTCGCTGAAAGACGTCAACGTGGTGGTGGACAGCAGCAAGCTGTCGCCGGCGGCAGAACAGCCGGAAGAGCAGCAGAGCAGCGGTGACTTCAGCACGCCGTACCCGCTGAGCCTGAAGCGCATCGCGCTGCACAATATCAACGTCAAAATCGACGATACCGCGGTGTCACTGGCCGATTTTACCAGTGGCATGAGCTGGCAGGGACGCTCCCTGACGCTGACGCCAACCCATATTCAGGGATTACTGATCGCACTGCCGAAGGCGGCGATCGTTGCCGATGAGCAGGTGGTACAGCCGAAGGTGCAGAACCCGCAGCCGGATGAAAAGCCGCTGGGCGAAACGCTGCAGGCGATGTTTGCCAAACCGCTGCTGCCCGATCTGCCGCAGTTCAGCCTGCCGCTGGATCTCAGTGTGCAGCAGATCCTCGGCGAGCAGCTGCGCCTGACCGGCGACACCGATATCACCGTTAACCGCCTGCTGGTCAGGGCGGATACCGTTAACGACCAGCTGCAGCTGCAAACCTTTGACGTCGACTCACCGCAGGGGCAGCTCAATGCCAGCGGTAAGGCGACGCTGAGCGGGAACTGGCCGGTCAGCTTTAATCTGAACAGCGCGCTGAATTTTGATCCGATTAAAGGGCAGAAGATCAAAATGGCCCTTGACGGCAACCTGCGTGAAACGCTGACGCTGGCGCTGAATCTCTCCGGCCCGCTGCGCGCGCAGCTGGATGCCGATACCCGGCTGGCGGAAGCCGGTCTGCCGCTGAATATGACGCTGCAAAGCCCGCAGCTGCGCTGGCCGCTGGCCGGCGAGGCGCAGATGGCGGCGGATAACTTCAGCTTCAGCTTTAAGGGCAAAGTGACGGACTATGCGCTGTCGCTGAAGGCGGCACTGCAGGGACAGGGGCTGCCACCGGCCACCGTGACGCTGAACGGCAAAGGCAACGTCGAACAGTTTAACCTTGAGAAGCTGCGGCTGGCGGCGCTGCAGGGCACCGCCGATCTCAGCGCGCTGGTGGACTGGAGTAAAGCCATCAGCTGGCGCAGCGAACTGCAGCTGAACGGCATCAATACCGCGAAACAGTACCCGGACTGGCCGGCGAAGCTGGAGGGCAAAATCACCACCCGCGGCAGCCTGTACGGCGGCAGCTGGCAGATGCGCGTCCCGGAGCTCAGGCTGCGCGGCAACGTGCGTAATAACGCGGTGAGCGCCGACGGCACCCTGTACGGCAACAGCTATAACCAGTGGGATATTCCCGGCATTAAGCTGATTCTGGGGCGCAACAACGTCAGCCTGAAAGGTTCGCTGGGCGATAAGCTGAATCTGGACGCCGACATCGACGCGCAGCATCTGGATAACGCGCTGCCGGGCCTTGGTGGCGTGGCGAAAGGGACGATCCGCGCCCGTGGCGATCTGAAAACGCCGCAGCTGCTGGCGGACCTCACCGCCAGCGGGCTGCGCTGGCAGGCGCTGCGCGTCGGCCGCATCAAGCTTGACGGCGACGTCAGCTCCGGCGAACAGATCCAGGGCAAGCTCAAACTGCGCGTGGAGCAGCTGAAGCAGGATGCGCTGGCGGTGAACCTGCTGACCCTCGACGCCAGCGGCAGCGAGAAACAGCACCAGCTGAAGCTGAACCTGCAGGGTGAGCCGGTCTCCGGTCAGCTGGCCTTAAGCGGCAGTTTTGACCGTGCCGCCCAGCGCTGGCAGGGGCAACTGAACAACACCCGCTTCGATACGCCGGTGGGCGAGTGGCGGCTGACCCGCGCGATCGCGCTGGATTACCTTAACGCGAAGCAGACGGTGTCGATCGGCCCGCACTGCTGGCAGAACCCCAATGCGCAGCTGTGCGTGCCGCAGACGGTGGAGGCCGGCCCGTCCGGCCACGCCCGCGTGGTGCTGGAACGCTTCGACCTGGCGATGATCAAGCCGTTTATGCCGGAAGGCACCCAGGTCAACGGCGGCTTCAGTGGCGATGCCGACGTCAGCTGGACCGCCGACGGCAGGCTGCCAACCGGGCGCGTGTCGCTGAAAGGCAACGGCGTGAAGCTGGCGCAGGACGTGCAGGGCAATACGCTGCCGGTGGCCTTTAATACGCTGAACCTTAACGCCGCGCTGAAAAATGGCCAGGCGCAGCTCGACTGGCTGATCCGCATCGCCGGTAACGGCCAGCTCGACGGCAACGTGCAGATCGCCGATCCGCAGGGGCGGCGCGCCCTTTCCGGCAACGTCAATATCACCAGCCTGTCGCTGGCGATGCTCAATCCGGCGCTGATGCGCGGCGAGAAGGTCGCCGGGGTACTGAACAGCAACCTGCGGCTGGGCGGTAACCTGCAGCGGCCGCAGGTGTTCGGCCAGCTGGGGCTGCGCAACGTCGACGTTGAAGGCAGCTTTATGCCGGTGGATCTCACCACTGCTAACCTGAGCATGCTGTTTAACGGCATGAGCTCGACGCTCGAAGGAGTGATTCAGACCTCTCAGGGGCAGATTGCGCTGAACGGCGACGCCGACTGGAGCCAGCTGGATAACTGGCGGGCGCGGGTGGCGGCCAAAGGCCAGAAAATCCGCGTCACGGTGCCGCCGATGGTGCGCATGGACGTGTCGCCGGACCTGGTGTTTGAGGCCACGCCGTCGCTGTTCAACCTCGACGGCCGGGTGGATATCCCCTGGGCGCGCATCACCGTGCAGGAGGTGCCGGAGAGCGCGGTGGGCGTCTCCGCCGACGAAGTGCTGCTGGACCCGCAGCTGAAGCCGATCGCACCGAAGTCGACGGCGATCCCGATCAACAGCAACCTGATTATCCATGTGGGTGACGACGTACGCCTGAGCGCTTTCGGCCTGAAAGCGAAGCTGAACGGCGACCTGAAGCTGGTGCAGGACAAGCGCGGGCTTGGGCTGAATGGCCAGATCAACATCCCGTCCGGCCGCTTCCACGCGTACGGTCAGGACCTGATCGTGCGTAAAGGCGAGCTGCAGTTTGCCGGGCCGCCGGACCAGCCTTACCTGAATATCGAGGCGATCCGTAATCCGGAAGCGACGGAAGATGACGTCACCGCCGGGGTGCGCGTCACCGGGCTGGCCGACGAGCCGAAGGCGGAAGTCTTCTCTGATCCGGCGATGTCGCAGCAGGAAGCGCTCTCTTATCTGCTCAGAGGCCAGGGGCTGAACGCCTCCGGCAGCGACAGCGATGCATTAACCTCAGCATTAGTGGGATTGGGGGTTGCACAAAGTGGGCAGATTGTGGGTAAAATCGGTGAGACCTTCGGCGTCAGCAATCTGGCGCTGGACACTGCAGGGGTTGGCGACAGCCAGCAGGTGCAGGTCAGCGGCTATGTGCTGCCGGGTCTACAGGTAAAATACGGTGTTGGCATCTTTGATTCACTGGCGACCTTAACGTTACGTTATCGCCTGATGCCTAAACTCTATTTGGAAGCCGTGTCTGGTATCGACCAGGCGCTGGATGTGCTCTATCAGTTCGAGTTCTAGCAATGCGAATAATTGTCTATGGCAGCCTGCGACGTAAGCAGGGCAACAGTCACTGGATGACGAACGGGCAGTGGCTGGGCGATCATCTGATCGACGGTTACGAACTTTACAGTCTGGGCCATTACCCTGGGGTGGTTCCCGGGGACGGTCAGGTTTACTGCGAAGTTTACCGGATTGATGCGTCAACGCTGGGCGAGCTGGATGCGCTGCGCAGCAAGGGCGGGGAGTACAAACGGGAGCTGCTGCAAACGCCGTACGGCAGCGCCTGGCTGTATGTCTATCAGCGATCGGTGGCGGGCAGGCAACGCATCGAAAGCGGCGACTGGCTGCTGCGGGATCGGGAAAACGCCTGACCGCAGTCAGACGTTGAAACAATACGAAAACACCGCTTTGTGCGGTGTTTTTTTATGGCGCTCTCTCCCGGTCGTAAATAGTGCAGATTTTTACTTTGAAAAATAAAAAAACAGAATATTGATCTGTATTATATTTTTATGCGACATTTGTCATTATTAAACTACGCTGACTTTTGTGCTATTAGTTTGCTTTTGATAAATAGCAAAACATCCAATTGCTTTACGGTGTGGTGTGTTTATTATTCTTGTGGATTCTGCGGATGCCTGTTGTCTTTTTATATTGGCAGGCACGTGTCAGAACATAAGCAGGGTTAACAATATTATCATGTTGTCGATCCGGATCTTAGCTGACTGTATTGACAGGGAATTATTTCCCTGCAAGCTACGTCGTTAATCAGATAAAGGAATATGCAATGAAAAAAATTACGCTAATCGCGGTGCTGATGGGCGGGATGATGGCTTCCGGAGCCGCAATGGCCGAGGGAATGGTTACCGGTGCTAAAGCGACCATGAAGGTACAGGGCACCATTCTGCCGCCTTCCTGTAACATCAGCCTTGAGGGGGCTCTCTCATTCAATAACATCAACCCTGGCTCGCTAAGTAAAGACAAATTTACCGATCTGAAAGCGGAAAAAACCCGGGTCACCGTTGGGTGCGATGGTGCATCCTACTATGGTATTCGCGCGGTGGATAACAGTGGCGCGGTGGCTGAAAAGCCGGGTGCCAACAAAGAGACCCTGTTTAGCCTCGGTAACGATGCGAATGGTAAAGCTATCGGCGTCTACACCATCAAGCTTGACCGGGATAGCAGCAGCGTGGAAGATCAGCAGGTTCAGAAAGCGTATTCGCTGCAGCCCGATAATATCTGGAAATTTGTCACTGATGAGAGCGGCTATTATTTCAAAAACGCACAGCTGGTTCCTGTTTCCGGTATGGACTTAGCCAGTGACACGGAACGTAAAGCGGTATCAAACAAAGTTTATTCGCTTGAGGTTAAGCCTTCTATTGCGCCAGTGGGCAAAAATGGCGTGCAGAGCAGTATTAATCTGAATGGCAGCACCACGTTCGAAGTTATTTATATGTAACTCCCACCACCGGCATGATTCACTGAGTTCATGCCGGTTTTTTTACCGCTCATGGTGGAATAAGATGCCCGGCTTTTCACTCTCACAGATCCTGTCACTGCTGACCCTCTTCAGCCTGTTCCCCGCCAGCGCAGTAATGCAACCGCAAACGTCGATGGTGTTAATTAATGAGTCGGCCGGTGGCGGCAGCATCAATGTGACCAATACCGATGACAAAGATGCGTTACTTTACGTTAAGGTCATTGACCTGGCGGATGACAAAAAGCCCCGACTGGTGGTGACTCAGCCGGTGGTGCGTGTGGCCGCTGGGGGTATACAGCGGGTACGTTTTATTTTGACCACCGAAGGGCCATTAACCACCGAACACCTGAAACGTGTCACCTTTGAGGGGATTCCGCTGGTTGATGATGCCGGGCAAAACCGCGTTGACGTCAATATTCGCCAGAACCTGCCGGTGATTATTCATCCGCGTGGCTTGCCGGAAAATCCAGAACCCTGGAAAGCGCTGAACTGGTCCCTGAGTAACGGACAATTAACGGTGCACAACCCCGGCGCTTACGTGGTCAGAATGGGGCAGGATATCACGGTGCTGCCCGCCGTGAAGAGCGTGCAGTTGCCGCAGGGCTATCTCCTGCCCGGGCAAAAGCTGACTCTTTCCCTGGCTGCAGCAAACGCGCCGCTGGCCGCCAGTAAAGTGCGCTTTGCAACGCTGTCTGATTATGGCTTTAAGGCCGGAGAGGTGGAACAGCCGATCGCCACTGGCCGCTGATTGATGCCTGCCCTGCAATGCCGGCAGCTTAAGCGACTCGGTCAGCTGATGCTGTTGGTCGCGAGCCTGCTGTTGTCGGCAAAGGTTGCTGCAGATGAAAACGAAAAAAAACAGTCCAGAGCCGCGCAGATCCTGCGAGCCCGTGGGATCGATCCTGACATTCTCAGCTCCCTCAATCAGGCGAACGCTTTGCCTGCGGGTGAAAACCTGCTGGATATCAGCGTGAACGGAGAGCTGAAAAGTTCGCAGCGGGTGATGACTGGCCGACAGGGGCAGATCTGTTTTACCCCCGACTTAATTGACCAGCTTGGGCTGAAGCAACCCGCACAGCTGGCTGATCCAGGCTGTATTGATTTGTCGCAGCAGCCCGGTTTTAACCTCAAAGCCGACCCGCAAAAGCTGGCGCTCAGTATTGTGGTACCGCAGCAGGCGCTGGCGGATGAGCCACAGTACAGTGGGGAGATGGGGGGGCATGGCGCGCTGCTTAACTATAACTATTACAGCGGCGTCAGCCGCGTGCGCGGCAGGCAGAGCCGCTACAGCTACCTGATGCTGGAAGATGGCATCAATATGGCCAACTGGATGCTGCGTGGCCGTCAGCAGTTGAATGAAGATCGGGGAAAGGTAAATATTAACCGGGGAACGCTGTATGCCGAACGCCCCGTTCCCGGCTGGCGCAAGCGGATTCAGTTTGGGCAAATCGGCGTCAGCAATACGCTGTTCTCGCTGGGAGAGATTGACGGTATCCAGGTCATTCCGGATCGGGGGCTGGAAAAGGACAGCAGCGAAAGCGGCAGCATTGAGGGCATTGCCGGCACCTCGCAGGCCCGGGTTGAGGTCCGTCAGTATGGCGCACTGGTGTTCAGCACGCTGGTGCCTGCGGGGCCGTTTCATTTAAACGGCATTCCACTGCACAATCTGAACGGCGACCTGGACGTCACGGTGCTGGAAACCGATGGCCATCAGCAGCGTTTCACCGTGCCCGCCAGCGCGATGCGGGTTAACCCTTCCGGAAACCGGGGGCTGTCAATCGCCGCCGGGCGGCTGAACCAGGCCGGGGAGTCGGGGAGCGGCGTCCCGGCACTGCTAACTCTGAATCAGAACTGGCAGGTTCGTCGCCTGTCGCTGCAAAGCGGGCTGCTGTTAACGAAAATGTATCAGTCACTGGGGGCCTCGCTGGCCGGGCCGGTGCTACAGGGGGCGCAGCTGGCCGCGCAAATTGTTGCGGCGAATGACAGGCAGCAGCATACCAGCAGCATGCAGCTGTCGCTGTCAGGCAGCTACAGCCTGACGTCCTCGCTCTCCTTCAATGCCAGCGTCAGTAAAAATACGCCAGGATTTGTATCCCTCGCCACGGCCAGCGCCCGCCTTGCTGAGCGATATGAAAACGACAATCTGCAGTACAGGCTCTCGGCTGGCTGGAACAGCCCGTCGGCAGGCTACTTCTCTTACAGCTACTCTGCCAGCAGTCGCTTCGGGGATAACGGTATTTCCCGTTACGATATGCTGTCATGGAGCCTCCCCTTCAGAAAGGCCATGCTGTCGGTTAACGTCTCCCGCAACCGCGGCAACAGCAGTAACCGGCAGCTCTCGGTCAACTTCAGCCTGCCGCTCGGCGGGCAGAATTTCAGCAGCTATTATCGCCGCTCAGGCAGCGGTGGGCAGTTGGGTGCGCAGATCGACGGTGCGCTGGGGAAAAACGGCACCTATTACCTCTCGTCCGGCCGGGATATGCAGGCGCGCATGCAGTCCGTTCAGGGGAGCGTTTCCGCCAACCTGCACTATACGCGCATGGCGCTGGCCGCCAGCATGAACAGCGAACAGGCGGGAAATGTCTCGCTCAGCGGCAGCGGTGGCATGGCGCTGGTCGGCAGCCATCTGCTGTTCTCCCCCCAGCCGGTCGGGCAGACTTTCGGCATGATTGAGTTGAGCGAACGGCTGGCGGGCGTGGCTGTTCGTACCCCCGGTGGCACCAGCTGGACCGACTGGCGTGGCCTGGCGCTGGCAGCGGATATTCCTGCCTGGCACCCCGCGATGTTCGATCTTGATACGGAAAGCCTGCCTAAAAACAGTGACGTGGGGAACGGGCATCACCGCCTGGCAATGGCGCGCGGGTCGGTGAAACGAATCCGCTACAACATACTGACCAGCCGGCGGGTACTGCTGACGCTGCGTCTGCCGGACGGCAGACCCGTACCCCGTGGCGGGCTGGTACGGGACGATCGGCAAAATATCATCACCACGGTACTGGATGATGGCACGATCTATCTGGAGAATTCACCCGTGAAGGGAACGCTGGAAATCGCGATTAACGGAGAAAACCGCCGCTGTCGCGTGGATTATCAGCTGAACGATGAGGGAGAAAACGATGCGCCTTATCAGCAGGTCAGCGGGGTTTGCCTGCTGCTGCCCGGTGGTGGGGAACCAACCGGTGCGGCGGTCAGGGCCGGGTAAACCTCAGCCCTGACGCGAATGCCTTAACGCGGGCACCGGGGCGCCCGCCGGGCACTTATTTCTTCGCAGCACGCTCGAAGGAAGAGACGATTTCGGCTTTCGCCGCGTCCACGCCTTCCCAGCCGTCAACCTTCACCCATTTGCCTTTTTCCAGCGCTTTGTACTGCTCGAAGAAGTGGGTGATCTGGCCGCGCAGCAGCTCAGGCAGGTCGTTCACATCTTTAATGTGATCGTACTCTTTGCTCAGCTTGCTGTGTGGCACTGCAACAACCTTGGCATCTTCGCCTGACTCGTCGGTCATCTTCAGCACGCCCACCGGACGGCAGCGGATCACTGAACCTGGCTGCAGCGGGTACGGGGTTGGCACCAGCACGTCAACCGGGTCCCCATCCAGCGACAGGGTATTGTTGATGTAGCCATAGTTGGCCGGGTAGAACATCGCCGTCGCCATAAAGCGGTCAACGAACAGTGCGCCCGTCTCTTTGTCGACTTCGTATTTGATCGGTGAGGCGTTAGCCGGGATCTCGATAACAACATAGATATCGTCTGGCAGATCTTTGCCAGCTGGCACGTGGTTCAGGCTCATGATGAATTCCTTCAATCGTTGCAGGTTGAGTGGCGGCTATTATAGCCATCTCTCCCTCTGTTGCACTCCCCTTTTATCTGCCTTTCAGACTCTCCTGAGTCAGTCAGCGCCCGTCAGCACAGTGGCTGTGCTGACCACGCGGCAGAGCGCCTCAGGTGACGAGTGGATTTAGCTTAATCATAAAGTATTAATTTTATTTGTTGTTTTACGTGATGATCATTCTACGGTTAATCGCGATATTTAATTCTATTTGCTTATTTTTCCATGTTTTTTATCAATGAAGTCCATGTGATCTGTATGTTAACCTTCAAGAATCATCATAAGTTATAAAGTTAAGTTGGTTTATTGCCGATAACTGCGTCGTTTTTAGTACCAGGAATAACCAGACTCACCAATCGGGAAAATAATCATGCTAAAAAAAATCTCAATCCGCACCGGGCTGTTAGTGTTACTGGCCACCATGACGCTGCTGCTGCTGCTGGTCAGCGTAATGGGCATCACCGCCATTCACAAAGGCAACAAATCACTGGACGCCATTCAGCGCATTCAGGGGGTAGAACTTAACGCGCTCTACATTACCAACGGCACCCTGCTGCGCACGCGCGCTACGGCCGCACAGGCGATACGGGAGCTGGAGATCGGTCGCCACGATCGTTATGCCGCTACGGTCAAACGCACCGCCAGCTATGCGGAAAAGTCGCAGCAAGAGATGCAGAAATTTATTGAGGCCGGGACTGTGACCGCTCACGGTAAAAAGCTGGCGGAGGCCATCGCCGCCAGCTATGCGGTCTATTTTGATACCGGTATCGCCCCGCTGGTCGCCGCACTGCAAAAAGAGGACATCGGTAGCTACTACGCGCTGCTGGAGGGAAACATCTCCGATCTGGCGGTGACATTTGCCAACACGGTGGCCGATTTTGACGTCTACGCAGACGAGGTCAGCGCGCAGCAGCTGGCGCAGGCTGCGCATAACCAGCGGCTGATGACGCTGCTGATCGCGGTAAGCGGCGTGCTGACCCTGCTGCTGGTGGCGCTGTCCTGGTGGCTGCTGCGTGCGCTGCTGCTGCAACCGCTGGATCGGGCGATTGAACACCTGGAATATGTCGCCGACGGCGATCTCACCCAGCCGCTGCCCGCCGGCGGTAAAAACGAACTGGGCCGGTTGAACGCCGCGCTGGCGAGCATGCAGCAGTCGCTGCTGAACTCGGTCAGCCAGGTGCGTGACGCCAGCCTGCAGATTGACGTCGGCAGCCGCGAACTGGCCGCCGGCAACCTCAACCTGTCGCAGCGTACCGAAGAGTCGGCCGCTTCGCTGGAAGAGACCGCCGCCAGCATGGAGCAGCTCACCGCCACCGTGCAGCAGAACGCCGAGAATGCCCGTCAGGCTCACCAGCTGGCGCGTTCGGTCTCTGATACAGCCGACCGCGGCGCGGAAGTAGTGTGCTACGTGATGGAAAAAATGGCCGAGATCACCAACAGCTCGCAGCGCATCGGTGACATTCTCGAAGTGATTGACGGCATTGCCTTCCAGACCAATATCCTGGCGTTGAACGCCTCGGTGGAGGCCGCACGCGCCGGTGAACAGGGGCGGGGCTTTGCGGTGGTCGCCAATGAGGTTCGCACGCTGGCGCAGCGCAGCGCCACCGCAGCCAAAGAGATCCGCACGCTGATCGGTGATTCACAGGCGCGGGTCAACGAAGGCAACAGCATGGCCACCAAAGCCGGCGAGACGATGGATGAGATCTCCAGCGAAGTGATGCGGGTGACCACGCTGATGAAGGAGATCTCCAGCGCCTCCGACGAGCAGCGTAACGGCATTGAGCAGGTCAATCAGGCGGTAACGCAGATGGACGAGGTGGCGCAGCAGAACGCCGCGCTGGTGGAAGAAGCGGCGGCGGCCACCCAGTCGCTGGAAGAGCAGGCGCGTCAGCTGGTAGAGACCATGGCGGTGTTTAAGGTGGCCTGACAGGTCCCGTAGCCCGATAAAGGCGAAGCTGACGTATCGCCTTTATCGGGCGTAATGCATGATGATAGCGATGTCAGGAAGCAGGAGCCCGGCAGCTGGTCGGTTAAGCAGGCAGTAGTGGTTGGTCAGGCAGGAAGATGCCGGGCGACCCGCAGGCCGCCCGTCCGGAATCAGTTGTCCGGGTACTCGCGCAGGAAGCGCTCAAGGTCATTGACCATATCTTCGTTGCCGGTGAAGAACGGGCAGCGTTCGTGCAGCGCGGACGGCTGCAGATCGAGAATACGGTTTTTACCGTCGGTGGCTTTACCGCCCGCCTGCTCGGCGAGGAAGGCCATCGGGTTGCACTCATACAGCAGGCGCAGCTTGCCTTTCGGGTGGCTGGCGGTGCTCGGGTAGAGGTAGATGCCGCCCTTCAGCAGGTTGCGGTGGAAGTCTGCCACCAGCGAGCCGATATAACGGGTGGTATATGGGCGATGGGTAGCCTCATCTTCCGCCTGGCAGTACTTCAGGTATTTCTTCACGCCCTGCGGGAAGCGGATGTAGTTGCCTTCGTTGATCGAATAGGTGTAACCCTTCTCCGGGAAGGTCATCTTCTCGGCGCTCAGGCAGAATACGCCCAGCGACGGATCGTAGGTGAAGGCGTGTACGCCCTTACCGGTGGTGTAAACCAGCATGGTGGATGAGCCGTACACCACGTAACCGGCGGCGACCTGCTGGCTGCCCGGCTGCAGGAAATCGGCTTCCGTGACCGGCGTGCCCACCGGCGTAATGCGGCGGTAGATCGAGAAGATGGTACCAACGGAAACGTTTACGTCGATATTCGAAGAGCCGTCGAGCGGGTCCATCAGCACCACGTACTTGCCGTTTTCCACACCTTCAAACATCACGATCTCATCTTCTTCTTCAGACGCGATGCCGGCAACGATGCCGCGCGCCTTCAGTGCCGCCTTCAGCTTTTCATTAGCGTAGAGGTCCAGCTTCATCTGCTGTTCACCCTGCACGTTCTCTGCGCCGCTGGCGCCGAGAATATCAATCAGGCCGGCTTTGTTGATATCGCGGTGGATGATCTTAGCGCCCAGCTTAATTGCGGAGATTAAAGCGGTCAGTTCACCGGTAGCATGTGGAAAGTCGTGTTGCTTCTCGACGATGAATTCGCCCAACGTTTTCATAACACAATCCCTGAATCTGCGGAGGAGTGGCAGCCTGGTTAACAGAGTGCCTACGTATGTGCACGCAGTTTAGCCGATTGAACGCTAAAGAACATAGGGTAAATCCGTTTCTTCCGCACGATGGCAGCGGTACACTGTGCGGCGAACTTTAAAGGAACGGACTTTTTATGCGTATTCACATCCTCGGTATCTGCGGCACCTTCATGGGCGGTCTGGCGATGCTGGCGCGTGCCCAGGGACATGACGTCACCGGCTCTGATGCCAATGTTTACCCGCCGATGAGCACCCTGCTGGAAAAGCAGGGCATTGATTTAATTCAGGGTTTTGATGTATCCCAGCTCGATCCGGCACCGGACCTGGTGATCATCGGCAACGCGATGACCCGCGGTAATCCCTGCGTGGAAGCGGTGCTGGAACGCAATATTCCGTACCTCTCCGGCCCGCAGTGGCTGCACGATTTTGTGCTGCGTGACCGCTGGGTTATCGCGGTGGCCGGCACCCATGGTAAGACCACTACCGCCGGGATGGCGGCATGGATTTTACAGTCGTGCGGCTATGAACCCGGTTTCATTATCGGTGGCGTGCCGGGCAACTTCGACGTGTCGGCACAGCTGGGCAACAGCCCGTTCTTTGTGATCGAGGCCGATGAGTACGACTGTGCGTTCTTCGACAAACGTTCCAAGTTTGTGCATTACGCGCCGCGTACGCTGATCCTCAATAACCTTGAGTTCGATCACGCCGATATCTTTGACGACCTGCGGGCGATCCAGAAGCAGTTCCATCATCTGGTGCGCATCGTGCCCGGGCAGGGCAAAATCATCCTGCCGGAGAGCGACACGAACCTGAAACAGGTGCTGGCGATGGGCTGCTGGAGCGAGCAGGAGCTGGCAGGTGAACACGGCCAGTGGCAGGCGAAAAAGCTCAACGCAGACGCCTCACGCTGGGAAGTGTGGCTGGCGGGGGAGCGGGTGGCCGAAGTGAACTGGTCGCTGGTGGGTGAACACAACATGCATAACGGGCTGATGGCGATTGCCGCCGCCCGTCACGTTGGCGTGAAGCCGGAAGACGCCGGCCGGGCGCTGGACAGCTTTATCAACGCCCGTCGCCGGCTGGAACTGCGCGGCGAAAGCAAAGGCATCAAGGTCTATGATGACTTTGCCCACCACCCGACCGCCATTCTGGCCACGCTGGCGGCGCTGCGCAGCAAAGTTGGCGGCACCGCGCGTATCCTGGCGGTACTGGAGCCGCGCTCCAATACCATGAAGATGGGCGTGAATAAGGTCGATCTGGCCCCGTCGCTCGGGCGCGCCGACGAAGTGTTCCTGTTCCAGCCGCACCACATTCCATGGCAGGTGTCTGAGGTGGCAGAAGCCTGCGTGCAGCCGGCCCACTGGAGTGCGGATATTGATGCGCTGGTGGAGATGATTGCCAGAAAAGCCCAGCCGGGCGACACCATTCTGGTGATGAGCAACGGCGGCTTTGGCGGTATTCATCAGAAGCTGCTGGACAGGCTGGCGAAGTAGGGGGGAGCGGGCTCAATCCTGCCGGGCTGAGCCACCCACAGCCCGGCAGGAGCAGTGATAAACCGACGCTGAATGGCTATGAAGATAGCGTCAGGCGTACCGGTTTATCACCGCCCGTTGCCGCAAGGGCAGGACTACTGTGCTTCGGCCAGCTCGCGCAGATACTGGAAGATCTGACGGTAGGCTTTCGGCGGCTTGTTGGCCGCTTTCTCTTTCTGCGCGTTGCGGATCATCGCACGCAGCTGCTGGCGGTCGGCGTCCGGGTAGAGGTTCAGCACCTCAGCCACCGCGTCATCACCCTGTTCTACCAGGCGATCGCGCAGCACTTCCAGCTTGTGGAACAGCGACACCTGCTGGTTGTGGCGGTTCTTCAGCTTGTCCAGCGCGGTACGGATCGGCTCAACGTCGCGCGAGCGCAGCATCTTACCGATCAGCTGCATCTGGCGGCGACGGCCCTCTTTTTTGATTTTCTGCGCCAGCTCAATGGCGGTACGCAGATCGTCATCCAGCGGCAGTTTATCCAGGGAGTTGCTTCCCAGATCTACCATCTCTCCGCCGAGGCGTTTCAGCTCTTCGGCATCACGTTTAATTTCACTTTTACTGACCCAGATAATCTCGTCGTCTTCTTGTTCTTCGTTATCGGGTACGTCATCGAGCCAGTCGTCGGGCTGCTTGGTCATGGTTAGGCTCCTGAAAAAGAGGCTAATGCTATCAGGTTACGCCGCTACTGCGAAATTGTTCTCTGAGTCTGTTAGACTCAAATCAATCGTTATCACCCAGTCGCGGTTTGCTCAGCGTTGAAATCGCACTGTTAATTATATGGCAGGCCAATGAAATTACTCTCACAGGTTGCAGAACAGCGTAAGATCCTTGAACAGGCGGTGGCCACCGCGCTGGAGCTGGCGCAGGCCGGCTCTGACGGTGCCGAAGTCGCGGTCAGTAAAACCACCGGCATCAGCGTCAGCACCCGCTACAGCGAAGTGGAAAACGTTGAGTTCAACAGCGATGGCGCGCTGGGCATCACCGTTTATCATCAAAACCGCAAGGGCAGCGCATCGTCCACCGATCTCAGCCCCGAGGCGATCAAACGTACCGTGCAGGCGGCGATCGACATTGCCCGCTACACCTCGGCCGATCCTTACGCCGGCGTGGCGGATCGCGATCTGCTGGCCTTCGACGCACCGGATCTCGATCTGTTCCATCCGACGGAGATCGACGCCGATCGGGCGATCGAACTGGCCGCCCGCGCGGAAGAGGCGTCGCTGAAGGCGGATACGCGCATCACCAACACCGAAGGCGGCAGCTTTAACAGCCACGTCGGCATCAAAGTGTTCGGCAACAGCCACGGGATGCTGCAGAGCTACTGCTCCAGCCGCCACTCGCTCTCCAGCTGCGTGATCGCCGAACATAACGGCGATATGGAGCGTGATTACGCCTACACCATTGGCCGCGCCATTGAAGACCTCAGGTCGCCGGAGTGGGTCGGGGAAGAGTGCGCGCGCCGCACCCTGTCAAGGTTGTCCCCGCGCAAGCTGTCGACCATGAAAGCGCCGGTGCTGTTCGCGGCGGAAGTGGCCACCGGGCTGTTTGGCCATCTGGTCGGCGCGATCAGCGGCGGCAGCGTTTACCGTAAATCGACCTTCCTGCTCGACTCGATGGGCCAGCAGATCCTGCCGGAATGGCTGACCATTGAAGAGCAGCCGCACCTGCTGAAAGGGCTGGCGTCGACGCCGTTCGACAGCGAAGGCGTGCGCACCACGGCGCGTGACATCGTCAAAGACGGCGTGCTGCAGACCTGGCTGATGACCAGCTATTCGGCGCGCAAGCTGGGGCTGCAGACCACCGGCCACGCCGGCGGCATCCACAACTGGCGCATTGCCGGCCAGGGCCACAGCTTTGAACAGCTGCTGAAGCAGCTGGGCACCGGCCTGGTGGTCACCGAGCTGATGGGCTCGGCGATCAGCGGGCTGACCGGCGACTATTCGCGCGGCGCGTCCGGCTTCTGGGTGGAAAATGGTGAAATCCAGTACCCGGTCAGCGAAGTGACCATCGCCGGCAACCTGCGCGATATGTGGCGCAATATGGTGACCATCGGCAGCGATATCGAAACCCGCAGCAATATCCAGTGTGGCTCTGTCCTGCTGCCGGAGATGAAAATCGCCGGTCAGTAGTCTGCCCGTCTGCCATCGCGCGCAGGGCGGCCACTCACTCAGCTGGCCGCCCTGTTCAACGCGGCGATGCGCGCCCTTTATTCGGTAAAACATTATGTCTCTGAAGGTTATCTCGCAAAATCTTGGGCTGTCGATCGCGGCGGTGAGCCGGGCGCTGAACGGCCACAGCGATATCTCGGAAGAGACGCGCAGGCTGATCCAGGCCGAAGCGGCGCGGATTGGCTACCAGCCCAACACCAACGCCCAGCGGCTGAAAAAGGGCAAGAGCGACGCGGTGGGGCTGGTCTATCCTTACGCCTCCTCGCTGAGCAACGACTACTTCTTTGCCATGGTGGGGGCGATCGGCCACCATCTGGCGGCCAGCGGCGTGGATTTACTGCTGATCACCGACGATCGTCACGATCAGGGGCAGTCGTTTATGCGCCTGCTGGACAGCCGGCGGATCGATGCGCTGATCGTCGCCCATACCCTGGAGCATGATCCGCGCCTGACGCTGCTGCAGCAGAAAAACCTGCCGTTTCTGGCGCTCGGACGCAGCCAGCTGCCGCAGCCTTACGCCTGGTTTGACTTCGATAACCAGCAGGGGGCCTGCATGGCCACCGAGCATCTGATCGCCCTTGGGCACCGGCGCATTGCCATGCTCAGCGAAGACCGTGAGCAGGCGTTTATCCTGCAGCGCCGTGCCGGCTACCGTGATGCGCTGCAGCGCCACGGGCTGTCGCCTGACGTCGGGTTCCGCGCGGTGGACGCCACGCGCCGCGCCGGCTACCGCGCCACGCTGGAGCTGCTGGCGCAGCACTCCCCGCCGACGGCGATCCTCACCGACGGCAATATTCAGGGCGAAGGGGCGGTGGCCGCCCTGCGCGAAGCGGGAAGGCTGACCGGGCCGGATGCGATCGCGCTGGTTATCTATGACGGCCTGCCGGACGACTCGCTGAATAATATTGACGCCACCGCCGTGGTGCAGTCGACGCGCGAGGAGATTGGTGCGCAGATTGCACGCATGACCCTGGCGCTGATCGCCGGTGAACCGGCCGGGTCGATCCAGGTGCTGTGGCAGCCGGTGCTGCGCCAGGGGATCACCACCTTTCCCTGCACAGGCTGAGCTTTTCCCCGCCGTTTAACGCCTGAACTCCCCTGTTTCAGCGTGATATACCCTGATTAACGCTTTACGCCAGTAATGGCGTTTTTTTTAACGCAATCACATTTCTTAAACGTTTAAGTTGATCACTTAAACGTTTAAGATCAACTATGGCCTCATCAATGACACAGGGGCCAGATATGAATAACGATATTGTACGACTGCGCAGCGCCACCAGCGATCTGGTGGTGCGCTGCCGACCTTACGCCGAAATAGTCTACTGGGGACCGACGCTGGCATGCTTCTCCGCCGAGGACGTGCAGGCGCTGCAGCGCCCGATTGCCAACGGCAGGCTGGACGTCGACCTGCCGCTGACGCTGGCGATGGAGTACGGGCGCGGCCAGTTTGGCTCCCCCGGCATTGAGGGGCACCGCGAGGGGCTGGACGCCGCACCCATTTTTACCACCAGCGCGGTGGCGCTGACCGGTGACCTGCTGACCGTCACCGCTGAAGACCCGCAGGCCGGGCTGCGCTTAACCAGCGAGCTGCGTCTCGACGCCGACACCGGCGTGCTGCAGGTGCGCCACACGCTGAAAAACCTGCACGCCCTGCCGTGGCAGCTGCACCGCCTGGCCGTAACGCTGCCGGTGCCGGAGCGCGCTGCCGAGGTGATGGCCTTCCACGGCCGCTGGCTCAGGGAGTTCCACACCCACCGCGTTAACCTGGCGCACGGCGGCTTTATCCAGGAGAGCCGCCGCGGGCGCAGCTCCCACGAATACTTCCCGGGCTTTGTGCTGGGCGATACGGGCTTCAGCGAGCAGCGCGGCGAAGTCTGGGGCGTTCACCTCGCCTGGAGCGGCAACCACCGCCTGCGTGCCGACATCAAAACCGATGGCCGCCGCGTGGTGCAGGCGGAAGCGCTCTACCTGCCGGGAGAGATCGTGCTGGAAGAGGGGGCGGAGTTCTCCACGCCGTGGGTCTGTGCCACCCGCTCTGCCAACGGCCTGAACGGTATGAGCCAGGCGTTTCACGCGTGGCTGCGCCAGGCGCGGATCCCCTTTTCCGCCGGTGCCACCCGTCCGGTGCACCTCAATACGTGGGAAGGCATCTACTTCGATCACGATCCGGAATACATCATGCAGATGGCAAGCCGTGCCGCCGCGATCGGCGTCGAGCGCTTTATCATCGACGACGGCTGGTTCCGCGGCCGTGACCACGACCAGGCCGGCCTCGGCGACTGGTATCTCGATGAGAAAAAATATCCGGCGGGGCTGATGCCGGTAATCGACCACGTCCGGCGGCTCGGTATGGCGTTCGGCATCTGGGTTGAGCCGGAGATGATCAACCCGGACTCCGATCTGTTCCGCGCGCATCCCGACTGGGTGCTGCAGCTGCCGGGCTATCAGCAGCCGACCGGCCGCTATCAGTACGTCCTCGACCTCAGCAATCCCGAGGTGTTTGAGTATCTGCTGGAGCGCCTGAGCTGGCTACTGGGCAGCCATCCGATCGCCTACGTGAAGTGGGATATGAACCGTGAGCTGGTGCAGCCGGGCCATCAGGGACGGCTGGCGGCCGATGCGCAGACGAAGCAGTTTTACCGGCTGCTGGATACGCTCAACCAGCGTTTCCCGCAGGTGGAGTTCGAGTCCTGCGCCTCGGGCGGCGGGCGCGTGGACTACGGCGTGCTGGCGCGTACGCCGCGCTTCTGGGTGTCCGACAACAACGACGCGCTGGAGCGGCAGACCATCCAGCGCGGCATGAGCTACTTCTTCCCGCCGGAGGTGATGGGCCAGCATATCGGCCACCGCCGCTGCCACGCCACCCAGCGTCAGCACAGCATCGGCTTCCGCGGGCTGACGGCGCTGTTCGGCCATATGGGCATCGAGCTGGATCCGGTGAAGGCCGATGACGAGGAGCTGGAGGGCTATCGCCACTATATCCAGCTGCATAAAACGCTGCGGCCGCTGCTGCACGGCGGCATCAGCTGGCGGGTGGATATGCCCGACGATTCTGTGCAGGTGAACGGGGTGGTCAGCCAGGACGGTTCGCAGGCGGTGTTTATGCTGGCGCAGCTGCGCATGCTGCGTTACTCGCTGGCCGGCAACCTCTGTTTCCCGGGGCTGCTGCCCGAGGCGCACTACGAGGTGCGCCTGCTGGACGCACCTGAGATTAAAACCGTGCGCGAGGGGGGCGGTGCCATGCGCGACCTGCCCGCCTGGCTGCGCGAACCGCGGGTGGTGTCCGGCGCCTGGCTGATGCAGGCCGGCCTGGCACTACCGGTGATTGCACCGGAAAGTGCGCTGTTGATCGGACTGACTCAGGTCCGGTAGCAGCGCGCAGATGCACCGACGCTGAACGGCCGCTATAGCGGTCGTTCAGAACAGCAGAACTCTTTTCGCGGACAAACCCACATGGCTACGACCTCTTGCTACTACAAAAATAACCGCAACTTCTGGATCTTTGGCGCGTTCTTCTTCCTCTACTTCTTTATCATGGCAACCTGCTTCCCGTTCCTGCCGATCTGGCTGCATGAGGTGATCGGCCTGAACAAGACCGACACCGGCATCGTTTTCTCCAGCCTGTCGCTGTTTGCCATCCTGTTCCAGCCGGTGCTCGGGGTACTCTCCGACAAGCTCGGGGTGCGCAAACATCTGCTGTGGGTGATCACCCTGCTGCTGCTGTTTTTCGCGCCGTTCTTCCTCTACGTCTTTGCCCCCCTGCTGAAGCTCAACATCCTGCTCGGCGCGCTGCTGGGGGGGCTGTATATCGGCTTCTCCTTCAGCGCCGGGGCCGGGGCGATTGAGGCCTACGTGGAAAGAGTCAGCCGCCACAGCGCCTTTGAGTACGGCAAAGCGCGCATGTTTGGCTGCTTCGGCTGGGGGATTTGCGCTTCGACCGCCGGCATCCTGTTCAGCGTGGATCCGGACATCGTGTTCTGGATGGGCTCCGGTGCGGCGATCCTGCTGGCGGTGCTGCTGCTGCTGGCGAAAACGGAGACCCGTCAGTCAAGCACGGTGATCGACGCGCTGGGCGCCAACGCCCCCGCGTTTAACTTTGGCCTGGTGACCGGCCTGTTCAGACAGCGTAAATTCTGGCTGCTGGTGCTGTACGTGGTCGGCGTGGCCTGTATCTATGACGTGTTCGATCAGCAGTTCGCCAACTTCTTTAAATCCTTCTTCAGCTCACCGCAGCAGGGTAACCTGGTGTTCGGCTTCGTCACCACCGGCGGTGAACTGGCTAACGCGCTGATTATGTTCCTGTCGCCGTGGATTATTAACCGCATCGGCGCGAAGAACGCGCTGCTGGTGGCCGGCACCATCATGTCGGTGCGCATCCTCGGGTCCGCGTTCGCCACCACGGTGGCGGAAGTGATTATCCTGAAAATGCTGCACGCCTTTGAGGTGCCGTTCCTGCTGATTGGCGTGTTCAAGTATATCGCCGGCACCTTTGATACGCGGCTGTCGGCCACCATCTACCTGGTGGGCTTCCAGTTCTCCAAGCAGCTGATGTCGATTTTCCTCTCGTCGGCGGCGGGGAACCTGTATGACCGCATCGGCTTCAGTCAGACCTATATGATCCTCGGTCTGATTGCCCTGACCTTCACGGTAATCTCGGCCTTTACCTTGTCCGGCGGCGCACGCGGCAGGGTGGCGCTGGGCAGCACCGCCTGACCGCCGGCTGACGCTGGCGCCCGGGAAGTCTGTGACGGCAGCAGAACTTTTCTCAGCCAGCAACACAATCCCCGTTCGACCCTGCAGTTTTTAGGGATATGATGAAGGCGGCCGCTTAACCGGCCGCCTTTTTTGTTCCCATAACAGTCCCCGGCTGCCGCGGCGTTGCCCGCGCAGGATGAGGGGCGCTAAGGACTGAACTGATGCGTAAATTACTGATTGCAATGTTGAGCTCCACCCTGTTATTTACCAGCGTCGCTGCCCTGGCGCAGGACCTGTCTGCCGATATGGACGTGCTGAAAGGCGCTTCCCGTACCGTGCAGAAAACCGATGATAAAGCGGAGATGGTGCGCGCGCTGACCGATATGCGCGCCGCGGCCACCGATGCCAAAACCCAGACGCCGGACAAGCTGCAGGGGCAGGCGGCGGACAGCGAGCAGGTTAAGCAGTACCACGGCCTGCTTGACCAGCTGATTGGCAGGATCGACGCCAGCCTCAGGCTGGCTAACGCCGGTGACCTGGCGGGTGCGAAGGAGCAGGCCAAAGGCTTCGATGCGATCCGCAACGAAGGCCATAAGCAGTTCCGTTAATCCGCAGAGCACTACGCAGCATCACCCTGTCTCTCCGGGCCCGTTAAGGGCCCGTTTTATTTCTCAGCAAACGCATTACCCACCACTTTTCAGAAAAAGCAGCGGATTCACCACAGGTTCAGCGCTGTCTGCGTATTTTCGGTCCCCGTCCCAGACTCAGCCACCTTCAGCTTCAGGCGCTTCTTCAGCTGACGGCACCAGCCGTGCGCATGGGCGGTTTCGTCGCGTTTTGCGATCCTGCGCCCGCCCGTCTGACGGATTTCCGTTTCAAAGTGGAAAAAGTGGTTCTCAACAGCCGCCGTCCGGCTGCGTACTCTGCGGTAACAGCCACAGCAAGGGGAACACCGTGAGTAATGGAACGCAGCCGGCAGAGGCTATCGCCGGGCAGGATCGGGCCATCCGACAGCTGGCAGAGCGGGTACTGGCGCAAATCAGCCGGCTGTATGCCGCGGCAGGCATTCAACCTGACGCCGTTCAGCTGCAGATGCTGACCTCGCACGTTAAGGCGATGGCGCTGCGCTCGGTGACCGGCGAAGCGCTGCCGGAGGTGGAGGCCGAGCTGTTTGACGAGATCTCTCCCGCCTCAATGGCGCTGGCGCAGCAGGTGGTGGATCTGTTCGGCAACCTGCCGGTGGAAGAGGCCTGGCTGCTGTCGGTACATATCGAAGTCGCCACAGAACATTAATCCTCTGCCTGAGCAACGGCTCAGGCGGACAGTCGGACAAGGGGCAAAATATGTCACAAATTACGGTAGTGATCGGCGATCGTCTGGGTAAAGGGCAGAAAGTGGCCGCCGGCATCGAAAAAGCGGGCGGGCGCGCGGTGGTGGTGCCCGGCGTGGCGGCGGATATGAAGCTGGGCGACGTGATGAAGGCGGAGAATGCCAGCTTCGGCATCTCGTTCTGCGGCAGCGGCGGCGCGGGGGCAATTACCGCGCAGAATAAATATGGCTACAAGGCGAAGCACGGCATGCGCTCGATCGATGAGGGCGTTACCGCCATTAACGAGGGGGCTACGGTGCTCGGCTTCGGCTTTATGGATAAAGAAGAGCTGGGCGAGCGTCTGGTGCAGGCGTGGCTGAAGAAGTACGGCGGATGAAGGAACATTTCACCACCACGGTGAACGTCAGCGGCAAGGGGGCCAGCAGTGATAAAGCCTTTGCCGACGCCCTGAGCCGCGTGCAGCCGCAGCTGCTGCAGTCGAGCGCAAAGGTGCTGTTGCGCATCGAGCCGCTGGACGTGCAGGTGCTGAGCGCGCAGCTGCAGGTGCGCACCGAAAAGTTTCTGTTCTTCTTTCTGCCGCGCGAACGGCGGCATTACCGCGTTGAGCTGGCGGTTGAAGTCAGCGTCACCGCCATCGATACCGCCCAGG
>NZ_JRZZ01000017.1:80743-87440 GCF_002865965.1 Erwinia sp. B116 | reverse complement strand
ACGGAAGGGGAGCTGCTGGCGCAGGTTGAGCCGGAGGACCTGATCAAGTTCGGCCTGATCCCTGAGTTTATCGGCCGTCTGCCGGTGGTGGCGACGCTGACCGAACTGAGCGAAGACGCGCTGATCCAGATCCTGCGCGAGCCGAAGAACGCGCTGACCAAGCAGTACCAGGCGCTGTTTAACCTGGAAGGCGTGGACCTCGAGTTCCGTGACGAGGCGCTGAACGCCATCGCGAAGAAGGCGATGTCGCGTAAGACCGGCGCCCGTGGCCTGCGTTCGATTGTCGAAGCCGCGCTGCTGGACACCATGTACGATCTGCCGTCGCTGGACGGTGTGGAGAAAGTGGTGGTGGATGAGTCGGTTATTGACGGCAACGGCGCGCCGAAGCTGATTTATGGTCAGCAGGAAGCGCAGCAGGCTTCTGGTGAATAAATAACCAAATCATTCCAGTTAGTTATCTTAAAAGGGGGAAAATGTTCCCCCTTTTACTTTTCTCGTTACCCCAACGTTGAATCTGTTCCGCTCATCCCCATATACTCAAATACCTGTGGGTAAAACTACACCTTTTCTCATTGATGTGGTTCCCCCACACCCTGGCGGAAATTAAACTAAGAGAGAGCTCTATGAATCCTGAGCGTTCTGAACGCATTGAAATCCCTGTGTTGCCGTTGCGTGACGTAGTGGTTTATCCGCACATGGTCATTCCGTTGTTCGTGGGTCGTGAAAAGTCTATTCGCTGCCTTGAAGCCGCCATGGATCATGATAAAAAGATCATGCTGGTCGCTCAGAAAGAAGCTTCAACGGATGAACCGGGTATTAACGATCTGTTTTCAGTCGGGACCGTCGCCTCCATTCTGCAGATGCTGAAGCTGCCGGACGGTACGGTAAAAGTGCTGGTGGAAGGTTTACAGCGTGCGCACATCACCACCTTAGCTGACAACGGCGACCACTTTACCGCTCAGGCTGAATACCTGGCGTCGCCGGAGATTGAAGAACGTGAGCAGGAAGTGCTGGTACGCACGGCGATCAATCAGTTTGAAGGCTATATCAAACTGAATAAAAAGATCCCGCCGGAAGTCCTGACTTCGCTCAACAGCATTGACGATGCCGCGCGCCTGGCAGATACCGTGGCGGCGCATATGCCACTGAAGCTGGCAGATAAGCAGTCGGTGCTGGAAATGTATGACGTCAACGAGCGTCTGGAATACCTGATGGCGATGATGGAATCGGAAATCGACCTGCTGCAGGTTGAGAAACGTATCCGTAACCGCGTCAAAAAGCAGATGGAAAAAAGCCAGCGCGAGTACTACCTCAACGAGCAGATGAAGGCGATTCAGAAAGAGCTCGGCGAGATGGACGATGCGCCGGACGAAAATGAAGCGCTGAAGCGTAAAATCGACGCGGCTAAAATGCCGAAAGAAGCGCATGAGAAAGCCGAAGCCGAACTGCAGAAACTGAAGATGATGTCGCCGATGTCCGCCGAGGCGACCGTCGTCCGCGGCTATATCGAGTGGATGGTGCAGGTACCCTGGAACGCGCGCAGCAAGGTCAAAAAGGACCTGGTTAAGGCGCAGGAAACGCTGGATACCGACCATTTCGGTCTGGAACGCGTCAAGGATCGCATCCTTGAGTATTTGGCGGTTCAAAGCCGCGTCAGCAAAATTAAAGGACCGATCCTCTGCCTGGTCGGGCCTCCGGGCGTCGGTAAAACCTCGCTCGGCCAGTCGATTGCTAAAGCCACCGGGCGTAAGTACGTACGTATGGCGCTGGGCGGCGTGCGTGATGAAGCCGAAATTCGCGGCCACCGTCGTACCTATATTGGTTCGATGCCGGGCAAGCTGATCCAGAAAATGGCCAAAGTGGGGGTGAAAAACCCGCTGTTCCTGCTGGATGAGATCGACAAAATGTCCTCAGATATGCGGGGCGATCCGGCGTCGGCGCTGCTGGAGGTGTTGGATCCTGAGCAGAACATCGCTTTTAACGATCACTATCTGGAAGTGGATTACGATCTCTCCGACGTGATGTTTGTGGCGACCTCTAACTCGATGAACATCCCGGCACCGCTGCTGGACCGTATGGAAGTGATCCGTCTTTCTGGTTACACCGAAGATGAAAAGCTGAACATTGCTAAACAGCACCTGTTACCAAAGCAGATCGAGCGTAATGCTCTCAAGCCGAGCGAACTGACGGTCGATGACAGCGCGATTGTGGGCATCATCCGTTACTACACACGGGAAGCGGGCGTGCGTAGCCTCGAGCGCGAACTCTCCAAGCTGTGCCGTAAAGCGGTGAAGTCGCTGCTGATGGACAAAAAGCTGAAGCACATTGAGATCAACGGCGACAACCTGAAAGATTTCCTTGGCGTGCAGCGTTTCGACTACGGCCGTGCCGACACGGAAAACCGCGTCGGTCAGGTCACCGGCCTGGCGTGGACCGAAGTGGGCGGCGATCTGCTGACCATCGAAACCGCCTGCGTACCGGGTAAGGGCAAGCTGACCTATACCGGCTCGCTGGGCGAAGTAATGCAGGAGTCAATTCAGGCTGCGCTGACCGTGGTGCGCGCACGTGCGGAGAAGCTGGGCATTAACGGCGACTTCTACGAGAAACGCGACATCCACGTGCACGTGCCTGAAGGGGCAACGCCGAAAGATGGTCCGAGCGCCGGTATTGCGATGTGCACCGCGCTGGTTTCCTGCCTGACCGGTAACCCGGTGCGTTCCGACGTGGCGATGACCGGTGAGATCACCCTGCGGGGCCAGGTACTGCCAATCGGTGGCCTGAAGGAAAAACTGCTGGCGGCGCACCGTGGCGGCATCAAAACCGTGCTGATCCCGGATGAAAACAAGCGCGATCTGGAAGAGATCCCGGATAACGTGATTGCCGATCTGGTGATTCATCCGGTTAAGCGCATCGAGGAAGTGCTGGCGCTGGCGCTGCAGAATGAACCGTCCGGCATCCAGGTTGTGACCGCCAAATAGTGATTTAAGGCGAAATCAGATAAAAACCCAGGCTGGCAGGTGAATTGGTACTTGCCAGCTTTTTTTTGTGCCGCTAATTTAGATCCCGATTCAGCCAGTGGCGGCAGGATGCGGGCCGTCGCGGTGCGATAATCTGGGGCTAACAGCCATAATCAATGAGAGCACCTGAATGCCAGGCACTGCGCCGGTTCAGAATGTGAAAATAAACGTGGGGATGATTAAGTGAATAAGTCACAGTTGATCGACAGTATTGCTGCCAACGCGGATATCTCTAAAGCGGCCGCCGGACGTGTATTAGACGCTTTTATCGCTTCAGTAACTGAATCTCTGCAGGCTGGTGATGAAGTGGCGCTGGTTGGTTTTGGTACCTTCTCCGTGCGTGAGCGTGCCGAGCGTACCGGTCGTAACCCACAGACGGGTAAAGAGATCACCATTGCTGCGGGTAAAGTCCCGGGCTTCCGCGCCGGTAAAGCGCTGAAAGATGCCGTGAACTAAATTCCCAACGGTTTCACACTGCGTGGGCTCGCTGGATCCCAGCAGTCTGAAACCGGCCGGGTAAACGCGCTGAATGATGACGAAAGCAGTTTTCTTTGGCGGAGTGAGGATCGGCGAGCCGTTCTCATGTAACATACGGGCACATCAGCAAAAGGATGTGCCTTTTTTTATTTTTCAGGGACAAACGCCGCGGGCGGTTGTCTGAAGGATGTAACTCCGCTGGGTTTCCGGCTTTACCGGAGTTGCAGTAATGCACCGGCGTTGCACGTCCCCAGGAACCCGGGATGAACGCGCAAGGTTTACATTCATATTACAGCGGAGTGTTGTCACACCATGATGGACAATTTACGCGCGGCGTCGAACCATGTCGTGCTCAAAATTATACTGGGTCTGATTATCCTGTCTTTCGTCCTGACCGGCGTGGGCGGTTACCTGACCGGTGGTGGCGGTGATTACGCTGCCAAAGTGAACGGTGATGAAATCAGCCGTGTTCAGCTCGAGCAGGCGTTCAGCAATGAACGTGCGCGTCAGCAGCAGATGCTGGGCGAGCAGTTCTCTGCGCTGGCCGGCAATGAAGGCTATCTGCAGCAGATGCGTCAGCAGGCGCTGTCCCAGCTGATTGATGAGCTGTTGCTGGATCAGTATGCCAAATCGCTGCATCTGGCGATTAGCGACGAGCAGATTAAGCAGGCCATCTTCAGCCAGCCCGCGTTCCAGACCGACGGTAAGTTTGATAATGCCAAATATCTGGCGCTGATCGGCAACATGGGCTTTACCGCCGATCGCTATGCTCAGGCGCTGCGCAAGCAGCTGACCACTCAGCAGCTGATTAAATCGGTAACCGGTACGGACTTCGTGCTGGGTAACGAAGGCGATGCGCTGGCCGCGCTGGTCTCTCAGCAGCGCCTGGTGCGCGAGGTGACCATCAACGTCGATGCGCTGACCGCGAAACAGAGCGTTACCGCAGACGAAATCAATAACTACTATCAGCAGAATAAAAACAGCTTTATGACGCCTGAGCAGTTCCGCGTCAGCTATATCAAACTGGATGCCGCCAGCCTGCAGAAGCCGGTGACCGAGAGCGATATCCAGGGCTGGTATGACAGCCATCAGCAGGATTACACCCAGCCACAGCGTAATCGCTACAGCATCATTCAGACCAAAACCGAAGCGGACGCCGAGGCGGTGCTGAAAGCGCTGAAAGAGGGTGGTGATTTTGCCGCGCTGGCCAAAGAGAAGTCGGTTGACCCTATCTCTGCCCGTAACGGCGGCGACATGGGCTGGCTGGAACCAGAAACCACCCCGGATGAGCTGAAAGGTGCCGACCTGAAAGAGAAAGGCCAGCTGTCCGGTGCGATCAAATCTTCCGTGGGTTACATCGTTGCCCGTCTGGATGACATCAAGCCGCAGCAGGTGAAAACGCTGGCCGAGGTGCATGATGCGATTGCGGCGAAGGTGAAGCAGGAAAACGCCATCGATGCTTACTTCAAGCTGCAGCAGAAAGTCAGCGATGCCGCCAGTAACGATACCGAATCCCTTGCCAGCGCAGAGCAGGCTGGCGGTGTGAAAGCGGTGGAAACCGACTGGTTTAGTCATGACAATCTGCCCAACGAGCTGAACTTCAAGCCGGTGCAGGAGGCAATCTTTAGCGGTAACCTTGGCGGCAACGACGGTGCCCCAGGCCGTAACTCCGACGTCATCACCGTTGATGGCGACCGTGCGTTTGTCCTGCGCATCAGCGCACACAAGCCTGAAGCGGCAAAAGCGCTGGCTGATGTGACCGCGCAGATTACCGATACGCTTAAGCTGCAGAAAGCCCAGGCAGAAGCGAAAGCGCAGGCCGATAAGCTGCTGGCCGAGCTAAAAGCCGGTAAGGGTGATGCGGCGCTGAAGGCGGCGGGTCTGAACTTCGGTGAGCAGAAAACGCTGGCGCGTACCGACCAGAGCCCGCTGACGCAGGCGGCCTTTGCGCTGCCGCTGCCGGCGGAAGGGAAAGTCTCTTACGGCGTGAGCGAAGATATGCAGGGCAATGTGGTGCTGCTGGCGCTGGATAAAGTCCAGAGCGGCAACCTGCAGGAGGCGCAGAAGACCGCGCTGATTCAGGGCGTGACGCAGAACAACGCGCAGATCGCCTTTGAAGCGCTGATGAGCAACCTGCGTAAAGAGGCGAAAATCAAGTACGGCGCAGCGGCGCAGGCGCAGTAAGCCTCGCAATTTAACTGCAACCGACTGCAACAACAAAGGCCGCTTATGCGGCCTTTTCCATTTTTGAAACCTGTCGTTTGCAGCCCTTTTTTTCCCGCCGTAACCTCGCCTTGCTGTCAAACACAAGGAGAAAACAGCGATGATTAAATCAGTTATACAGGCCGCGTCACTGGCTCTGGCCATCGGGCTGAGCCTGCCCGCCGTCGCCAGCTCACCCGTGGCGAAAGAGGGCAAAGCGGTAGTACAGATGGAAAAAGGTCCGGCCAGCACTGGCGGAGAGAAAAGCCCGCCCGTGGGGGAAAAAAGAGGGGAACAGGTGAGTATCAACAACGCAAGTGCCCAGGAGCTGGCGTCCGCGCTGAATGGCGTCGGGTTGAAGAAGGCGGAATCGATCGTCAGCTATCGCGAGAAGTACGGGCCTTTCAGCCAGCTTGAACAGCTGAAAGAGGTGCCGGGAATGGGTAACGCCTTAGTCGAGCGCAATCTGTCGCGCATCAAACTGTGACCGATATCCAGAGTCGCTAAGCTGCTGCGGCGGTGGTATCACGTCGCTGCTATCCTGAAGAGGTCATACCAGTTGGTATGGCCTTTTTTCACCCGGAGATCCGTTCATGCAGACCACCCTTAAAGTTCGAGGCTACCATCTTGATGTCTATCAGCACGTCAACAACGCACGTTATCTGGAGTTCCTTGAAGAGGCACGCTGGGCGTGGCTGGAGCAGATGACTTCTTTTCACTGGCTGACCACCCACCATCTGGCCTTTATCGTGGTCAATATCAATATTAACTATCGCCGTCCGGCGGTGCTGGGCGACGTGCTCAGTATCGACAGCCAGCTGCTGGAGCTGGGGGGCAAGAGCGGCGTAATCAGTCAGACTATTACACTGCAGCCGACCGGCCTGGTGGTGGCGGATGCACAGCTGACTTTTGTCTGTATCGATCTGCGTACCCAGAAGGCCCAGCCGCTGGAAGGGGAGTTAAAGCTGCGGCTGCAGGAGATGATGCTGTAGACAGGCAGG